>SBGE01000304.1 GCA_006226755.1 Deltaproteobacteria bacterium
TCATTTTAATGAATAATCAAATGGCCCTCTTCTAAGAAGAGGGCTTTTTTTTTAGTAAGTGACATTAAATTTCAAAGAATGCGTCTCAGGCAAAAGTTCATAGTTTTTTACTTTTACCTTCATATCCAATGCCGGAAGTACTTCATCGATTAAGATCTCCTTCCTCATAGAATCTTGAACCTCTGCAAAGAGCTCAGTCTCAAGCTTTTTCCTTATACTGAAAAAAGGAACTCTGACTTTAGGAATAAAGCGTGAGGCCTTATAGTAAATCTTACCTTGGAATTCATCTAGACTCAGGCTTTGGGGGACAATTTGAAGCCCTTTTCCTTCCACCATGGCCAGCTTGAATGTAACTGTAAAGCTGGTATTCAGGCGGTTATTTTTTAGAATGATCATAGGGTAGCCACCGACATTCTCAATGCGAACTTTTGCCGACATTTTCATAGTGATCAAATGATCTTTTTTGTCCTTCCCGTTTTCATCTGTCACTTTAAGGATTTCATATTTGTAAAAAGGTTTACCAACCGGCTCTGCCCAGAATTTTAGTTTGATCTTTCGGTCTTTTCCCAAAATTCGAAAATCAAATTCTTCTAGTTCTCCAGAATGGTCCGGATCTTTATAACCAAAGCAAAAAAGTGGTTCATCTGGGTGCCCATCATTGTTTTCATCAATTTCGAGAGAGGCCATGTTTTGAATGATTCTTTCGATGAACTTATGTGAAGCTTGAACACTACCCGGATTCATATTGTTAGCTGGATCTTCATCTTCAAGATTTTTATTATTGATCTCTTTTATCATTTCTTGAGCACATACGTGTACCGGAGTATCCGTTTCATTGAAACGAGATTGGACAGAGATGGCGATTCTTTCTTTCTCAAAATCAAATCGAGTGAACCAAAGATTAATATCGGTGGCATAATCACTCAATTGAAGATCAATATTTTCAAGTTGCCGTAGATTCTCTGCTACTTTAGTCATGATCTTGTCAGTAACCTTAGGACCACTGAGATAATCGGAAATTTCTTTATTAAGAAATTTTTGAACGTCATCTTTGAATTTATCCAAAAACCAGCTAACGAGATCGTCATCATCAGATTCAACTTTGATTTCTTCAAATTTGAAACCGGTATTTGAGATGAGCTTGAATTTGAATTCGCCGTCGATGAACTTGAGTTCAAAAATACTTCGAGCTTTTCTTATATTTTTTGCATGAACATGAAAGATTTCATGTTTACTAATTCGTGCTCCAAGGATTTCAACTTTCCAATCAGCTCTGATTCGAACATAAGTTGCTAATTCTTTTAAGTCCCAATCCAATTGCACGCGATTGTTACCGAGTGGTGAAAAAGAAAAAAGTTTTTTCCCTTGGGGGCCAAGTATTACTGAACCAGTTTGAATTTTTGCCTGGAGATCTCCTTCATCGTCTAAGGAAATTTCATCAATGGAAGAAGTAGAGGGGATGTCTTTCCAAATACCTTTGAGGGCATGATCGAAAAATCCCGGTTCTGGTTTGAAGTTAAAATCCAATGGGTAAGTCTTTGTTCCAGCATGGATTTTGAAGCTCAAAGCGAGCATCATGAGAATAAGTGTTGTTTTCATATCCGTTCCTTTAGTTTCAGCAATGAAACATAAAGCAAGGCCTAGGCCAAAGCTAAAGTCTATAAGATGCTGGAATAAGGATGGATTTGTTCCGATTCTGAAACAAGAATTCTGAGTTAGGGACGATTTTTTAGGAAAAGAGCGACCCCCGTTTTGCGGGGGCCGTACCAAGGGGCTAAATATAGCGTTTAAGAGTGGGGTTGGAGCAGCCTGTTTTTCTAAGCTGAATGATAAGTTGATTCAACTCTTGCTTGAGCATCTTTTTTTTGTCTCGACACGTGTCCTGAAACTTTGAAGTATGATTCAAGCCGATATCGTTGAGCTTTTCGAGCTCTCTTAAGATATTCAAGAATCTTGTTTCAATTTTTTCACCTTGAGCTTTCATTCTACACTTTCCTCGATTCATATAGCGATTGCATATTCTCCCATGTCAGAAGTGAATGTCTCCCCAAACATTTTGGAGAGACTTTTAAATACAGGGTACCTCAGGCGCCTGATCTTTTTGACATGGAGATACTCATCTCCAAATGAATCTTTTTTGATGTCGCCAATGACTTCCACGGGCTTGTTAACCAACTTCCTGATTTTCTTTTTACAGTGAGTGGCATCCAATGGGATGTCATTTTCATCGAGGGTATACAGTGAATACTCGATCGGTGTATTTAAATTATCCCAGTCGGATGGAGTGAGAATCCCGTAGAATACCTTGGCTTGATTTGTTTGGTCAGCGTTTCTAAAAACAGCTTTCATAAAACACCTCCTGTTCATGTTTAAACCATATACAAGTCTCAAACGAAGGACTCATGTTCTCTTACGGTAAGTGTACGGAAATTTTGAGTTTGATTTGTCAAAACTTTGCAAAATCTATTTAAAATTTATGTGGAGGAGGGGAGTAAAAACCCGCCCTGAACGGGCGGGATTTATTTTAAAGTGCTAGCGTCGTAAGTTCTTGAATCAGGTCTTGAGAGCGTCTGACAAAATTGTCACGATTCTCATCTTTCAAACCTTCACTTGAAATCGCTGCTAGGTCTTCAACATGGTGGCAAATCTTTTCGACTAATGCCTCATTAGAACCTTTCTCGTGGATTTTAAGTGCATTTTGAATCAATGGGTTTGAAGGGTTCACAACCAATGTCTTCTTGATTGGAAAACTGGCTTGAGCTCCGTTCATCGCTTGAGTCATCTTTTGAAATCTCTTCATTTGTTCATCAACTTTAAAGTAAGCAGGTGAACTTGAGTTTTTGAAATTAGAAATTTCAATGTCTGAAAGTCCTTCCAGGATTTCTTCCGACTTCTTATCTCCAATAAGAAATTTTGTGAAGAAGTCTTTTACTTTCATATCTTCTTCAGAAGTGTTGCCACCCTCAAGGATATTTCCAATTTCCGCATCAATAGAAGAAAATCTCCATTTGTCTTCACCTTTTGACTGCATTTCTACGTGTTGCATGAAGTGAGGGTCAATGTGATTGTCTGTATCAAGAGCATTAATACCTTCCTCTTTCAGCTGATTGCGTAGAGAGAAATCACTGACACCTTTTTCAAAGTAAAGAATAAGATCTTTCATCTTCTCTTTGTAGGCATCAGGAATTGAATCTTTATACTCTGCTAAAGTAACGTGCTTTGCTTCACTATTTTTGAAGAGAACTCTTTCTCTCATTTGCTCGTCAAATTTAGGATCAGATATGATTCCGTACTTCACGAAAAGTCCTATGTCTTCCCAGATGGATTCATATTTTTCTCTTTCAGTATTGAAAAGCTTCTTCAGTGCATCTGCCACTTTCTTTACAACGTAATTTGAAATACGTCTGATATTCGGATCACCCTGAAGTGAAGATCTCGAAACGTTAAGTGGAATATCAGTAGAGTCGATTGTTCCTTTGAGTAGACTCAAGAATTCAGGAATGATGTTTTTGACGTTGTCTGATACAAAAACCTGCTTCGAATAAAGTTTGATATTGGACTCATTGAAAGGCTTCATTGGGTTAATTTTCGGGAAGAAAAGGATTCCTTCCAATGTGAATGGATGATCAACCTTGAGGTGAATCCAAAAGAGCGGATCCCCGTCCATTGGATAAAGTCTTTTATAGAAATTGATATAGTCCTCATCTTTCAATGATGAAGGATCTTTTTTCCAAAGAGGTTCTGTTTCGTTTACGACTGTCGGAGTTGGAGGCGTCGGAGTAGCTGTTGTATCTTCTGAGCCATCTTCTTTTCTTGGATAGATCGGTTTTCTTTCTTCGTCCATGACTCCAATTGTGTATGGCATGAAGTTACAGAAGTTTCTTAGTGTCTCGGCCAATTTCCATTCAGTGAGAAATTCTTCACTTTCTTCATTCACGTAAAGAGTGATAGTCGTTCCAACTTCATTTTTATCAGACTCAGTGAATGTATACTCAGTGTCACCTTCACAGATCCATCTGACTGGTTTTGCACCTTTATCCATTGATAAGGAATCAATTTGAACTTTATCTGCAACCATGAATGCTGAATAAAAACCAAGACCAAATTTACCGATGATATCGTTCTTGTCATCAGCACCTTGTTCTTTCATGTTTTTAATAAACTCTTCAGCTCCAGAGAAGGCAAGTTGAGCGATATATTTTTCGACCTCAGTTTCAGTCATCCCGAGACCATTGTCGTTAACCGTAATTGTTTTATTGGTTTTGTTGACACGAATTTGAATGTCTCCAGTTGGAATTTCTTCATTTCGTGTTCTGGCCAATGTTGCTCTTTTGGTGATGGCATCTGTGGCATTTGAAACTAGCTCTCTGATAAAAATGTCATGCTCTGAGTAGAGCCATTTTTTGATAATCGGAAAGATGTCGGACGTTTGAACTTTGATTTGTCCTTTTTTCTCGCTCATTGGTTTGAACTCCTTGTCTAATCAATTAACTGAATTGCTCTAATGATGGGAGCTAAACCGCGAGCGTCAAGTATGGGGATGGACTTTAAGATCAAATTTAGGTAGTTTTTATGCCACCAAAACTCTAAATCATTAAAATTAGGTACTACTGTGGTCGATTGGACGCTGAATCTCGATAAAGAAAAACAAGATGTCATCGTGTTGACGACGGGCGGCACAATCGACAAGTCCTATGATGAGTTTGAAGGGACACTGGAAAATCGAGAGACCATGATCAAGGAATTGATCCTTGGAAAACTTAGACTTCCTTATACCTATCTTCGAGTTTATTCCATTATGTCCAAGGATTCGCTTTATATGACTGATTACGATCGAAGCCTGATCGCGAAATCCATTAAAACACAAATGGAAAAAGGATTTCCGATAGTTGTCCTACATGGGACAGATACCATGGCAAAGACGGCTGAATATTGCCTCCAGGAAGTCAAAGATCCAAAAGTACCTGTCGTTTTTACGGGTGCAATGAAGCCGATGGGTTTTGATGATTCTGATGCCAGACAAAATGTAACTGAAGCACTTTTGGCCAGTAAGATTCTCCCTGCCGGGATTTATATTTCATTTCATAATAGAATATTCAAAGTACCAAATGTTCGAAAAAATAAAAAACTTGGTACTTTTGAATCTTTCTAATGAAATGGAGAACTCATGCTTGGCATTTCCCTCGATAAATCAATTAACTTCATTAAAAGTAATTCCAATTTTATTCTTTTGATCTGGGTTCTCTCATCATTGAGTTTGTGTTTTGTCGGATGGTTGGAAACAACTCCTCTCAAGGATAATGCTGTCGCAAGTATCACAATTAATTTAGCCGCATCTTTTTTTAATATATGGTTATTCGTTTCCATGATTCACAGAATAAAAGTTCAGGCCATTGATGGAGGAGATGAGACTTATGGAGAGTCACTACTTCATGGACTCTATTCAGCGCCTGGATATATACTGGTTGCCCTCGGATACTCTTTGATGTTGCTTATTGGTCTTTTTCTTTTGGTGATACCCGGCGTGTGGGTTGGGGCGAATTTTGTTTTTGCTCCGACGTTAGCCGTTTTTGATATCAGTGCTGATGAGATGTCTTATTCTCATTCAAAACGATTGGTTCAGGGTAATTTCATGATAGGTCTTTTGTTCGCCATTCTGTCCATTATTATGGAGAGTTCATCTCAATTGATTGTGACAATTGGAGAAGGGATGGGATTAACTCTTCTTTTCTATGTACCGATGTTCTTTGTATTAATGGCGCTCGGAGTTTTGGTGGAATGCTGGAGTTCTTTTACTGTGATTGAACTCGTCAAATCGAAACTGGCCGTCACAGATCAGCAAGTTTAGGCTTGTACTTTTCGTATTCTCTTTTAGCGAAAGAAAATCTTTGATTGAGAACTTTGTCAGCTTCTAAAGCTGATTTGTATTTTGTTTCAAGCATTTCAATATAAGAATCAAATTTGGATAACTCTTCCAATACATGTGCGCGAGTGACATAGGCGAGGATAAAACCCGCCAAATGAAGATTGCTTCTTTTTACTTTGAAGCTAGATCTGACGACAAGAAAGTTAACTCCAAATTCTAGATGATCGACTAAGCTGTTCGCCTTGCCAAGGTCAGTGGATTGTTTGTCTCTATCAAGTCGAAAGAGTTCCTTTTCGAAGAGAAAAGCCAAATGACTGTCGAAAGGACCCGTTTTTCTGATGACATTATAATAATCTTTTTTCATGCACTGGAGGTACGTATTGGTTTCACTCCAGTTGCAATTGGCAGCTAATTTTTCTTTTGAGTATTTGTTTTCAAGAAGTTTGATAGGACCGTTGAGACATTGAATGTAGTAGATACCAAAGTAGCCACCAGGCAGAATGATGATAGATAAAAGAATAATAATAATCGTTCTTGCATTCAGCTTTCGGCTGTAATCTTCCATGGTCTATTCCGCTGCGTCCTTGAAGTAAACGCCAAATCCCATTTTAACTTCTTTAGATTTGTCTACCGGTTCTAGAACCTTGATGACAACTCTTCTGTTGAGTTTTTGATTTTCAGGAATTGGATTTCCATCTTTATCTTCATTTGGAACGAGAGGTTTGGTGTCGGCCATCCCGATAGAAACTAGTTTTTGAGGATCGAATCCAAAATACTCGAACCTTTCAACAACTGCTGCAGCTCGAGCTCCTGAGAGGGCCCAATTTGAAGTGAAATTTGTTCCTTCAGCCATCGCTTGATTATCTGTATGTCCCTCGACAAGGATTCTGAAGTTCGGATCTTTGGTCTTGATGATATCGATCATGGCATCAAGAACCATTGTAGCTTCTTCTGAGAGGGTATGGGTTCCTGTATCAAAAAGGGCAGAGCCAGAAAAAGAAACATAAAGGGCTCCATCTTTAAGAGAAACTTTTGATTTGTTTTTAAGCTCTGGGTGTCTTGAGACTTCTTCCTGAAGTTGCGAGAGCTTCATGTCAGAAGATTTGTATTTATCTTTATTGAAATGTTTTGATACTTCTTGAGTCTTCTTTGTAAATCCAACAGGGTCATAGTTCGCAAAGGCCATCATCAAAATGAAGAAACAAGCAACAAGAGTCATCATGTCGGCATAGGAGAGTAGCCAAGTCGCAGCTGGTGGACCTTCGTCTGCGAGTTCTTCTCTTTTCTTTTCTTCCTCTTCCTGGAGCGCTTCTTCTGCCATGATTATCCCTTAACAACCTCTTTCCAATCCAATCTTTCACTTGGAAGAAGAAAGCTGTTGAGCTCTTCGGCCACAACAACAGGGTTGGACTTTTTCATGATATGTTTCACACCTTCAAGAATGATCTGATTCTTCTGGTGAATATCTTTGGCTGACTCAATAAGGTTTTCCCCAATCGGAATCACAACCAAGTTGGCAACAACAACTCCGTAAAGAGTCGTAATCAAACAAACACCCATGGCAGGACCAATCATTTTCATGGCATCTTCGCCACCAAGGTTGGCAAGAAGAACGATCATCCCAATTGTGGTTCCCATCATTCCGAAGGCAGGAGGAAACTGAGAGAGAGTTCTGATTTTTCCAGCATCACCCATTCTCATTTTGTTCATGTTGTCCATTCTGTCTTCGAGGAGACGAATCAAGTGCTTACTTTCAAGAAAACCTTCACCAATCAATTCCAATGCTTCTTTGAGGAAAGGGTCATCAGCTTTACTTGACAAGCTATCCATACCTTCGCCATTTCTATACGATTCACCAATTTGCATGATGTTAGCGATCAGTTTGGCGTAATTGATTTTCTTTCCACCTAAGATGTGACTTAAGAAAATTTTGAAGAGCACAGTAATTCTATCGAGTTGGAAGCAAATTGCAGTTGCCGCAAAGGTTCCTCCAAGCACGATGAACATTGAAGGGTAGTCAACAAACATCATCATGTTTTCTGATGCTAGTCTAAGACCGATGAAGAAGACGACTCCACCAAGCACCAATCCAATGACCGAAAAGATGTTCATTTTTTTCTCCAGATTAAAGGGGTTTACAAACTTTACGGTATATAAAATTAAAACTTTACGAGTTGCAGGATATTTCGTGTTGAAACAAGAACGAGTATTCGAGTCGGGCTTGTGTTTTATCAGGAATAATTTTGCATGCTGTGAATAAGTTCAAGGATTCTATATACTTTTGAAAGGTGTATATGAAAAAACTTTTAAATCCGATTCTTTTTGTCTGTCTTGCTTATGTTTTCAGCAATCCCATCACTTTTGCTCAAGAAAAAGCGTCAGAAAAAACAGAGACAAAGAAAGAAGAAGCGACAGATTCTGAAGCAACAGGATCAAAGAAAAAAGAAGCCAAGCCTTATATCTCTATCGCAAAACCCAACATTAAAAATGTTTCTGATCTTCAAAAGAGATTGATCATCAGAAGTGCGATTGGGGTAGTGATGAAGTCCGGAAAATACAATATGCTCTTTTCTTCACCAAAGAGTTTCGAAGATGCCAAATTCAAGTTTTATAAATTGGAAATGGAAGGCTCTAAAACGAAATGGGGAAAAAATAAGGCCGGTTATAATCTTAAGTTTAGACTCGTTGATGCCTATACTAAAGAGGTTCTAAGGGAGACTATCAAGACAAGAATTGAGGAGAGGCATTTGGTGTTCAAGGCCAAGCTTCTTCAATGGGAATTGATCTTCGGAAAAGATAAGGCTAAAGAACTTGAAAAAGAGATCGAGGCCCAGACAGAAGATGAATTGAAGGAAGAAGAAGTCAAAGATCCCAAAGAAAAAGATGACAAGGCAAATAATGAAAACAAAGGAGCTGATGCTCAAACTCCTCCTCCTGCAGTGGTAGACGAAGCTTCAGATTTACTTGCTGAAGCAGGGGATAAAAAAGAAAAAAAGAAAGCTGAAGAAGAATTTGAAGAGAAGAGTAAAAAAGAGAAGAAAAAAAAAGAGATCAAAATTTCAGAGTTTGAATCTCCAGATCTGGATCTCACAAAAGAGAGGTTGGACACAACAGTCAAACCACCCAAGCCATTCAAGGTTGATTCCCAAATAGCCTTCGGACTGGACTTTATCAGTGAAAACATTTCATCCAAGTCAATCATTGAAGTAGAAAACGATATCGGCTTGATGGGGGTCTATGTCGATGCCGCTTTACAGTTTCAAGAAAATCCAACTGACAGATTACATGTTGGTTTTAGGATGACACGAATAACTTCAGAAAATGACTATTCCCTCACTCCTCCTAGAATGCTTCACTTGAGATACAAGCTCGGGTTTGTTGGGTTACCGATTTACTTCCATGCCGGATTTGAATTTGAAACACAACCATTTGCCCAACTTGGACAAGTCGGAGAGGGTATTCAGGCATGGGAACAAAGTTTTCTGTGGTATAAGGGCGGTCTTTCGCTTGAGTTTCAAAGTTTGTTTCGCATGAAAACCGAGCTTGGTGGTTTTATATTTAGCCCTTTTGTTGCTTCAACCAACTTTGGTACAGAAAAGGGAGAAGGAAGTATCACACTGACCGGAAGTAAATTCGAAGTGTATATGATTCAGCAAGTTTGGGGGAGCTATAACCTCAAATTCTCGTATTTTCAGTCAGATATCACCTCACAAGGTCTCAATAGTCTCGAAAACCATCAGGCCACCACGTTGATTTCACTTCTTTATAGATAAGGTCAATTTTTGCCCCCTCCGATTGGATTCCAAAATATGAAACAATAGTTATAGAGTCGGTTAGTGCGACCGGAGTAGATACCTAGTGAAAAATGGAATTTTCATGAAAAAGAAGAAAGAATCTGAACAGACTCAAACAGAGAAAAAATCAAAGTTGCTTTCCAAATTCGAATCTATGGAAAGTGGTACATACCAGATGCAGAGTGCTCCAAAGAGTACAGATGATGCAGGTATGTTCAGTACAGAAACTGGACGTGGCTATCTTAAAAGAAGAATGACAGAAGAAATAGTTCTTTGGAAAAAGGTCTATACCAGTCATGTGACAGAAGAAAAGACTTACTCACGTTACACGCAAAGACTTGAAGCTCTTTTTACTCAGATTAATCCTGATGCATCATTAAATATTGAATTTACCAACCCACAATCTATTCATTCATATGAAGAAGTTGAAGAAGCGGTTCTTCAATCTTTTAAAGGTGAATTGTTCTCTTTTCTTGTCGCAGGTTCGTACGACACACATTTGGAAATCGAATCGACTGGAAATGGTACAAAAGTTTATGTATCGAGACTGGTGGAAGAGAATCTTCTTGAAGGAAGAGATGAGTTGATCAGAACTCTTCAACCTGTTACTGGAACCGCCAAGAGTTCATATGAGGTTTTCGAAAGATTTACTGAAGTTGGACAAAATAGAGATTTGGTGTTGATCGGTGTTGTTAAGAAAATTGAAGATAAGAATAAAAATGTTAACCAAACAAAAAATCAAATAAGAAGAATCAGAAGAGATATTACTGTTTGAATTAAAGAGGATTCAAAATGTCTGTAACCAACGAATTGAAAACAAGATTATCTAATTTCGCAATTTATGCCATGATTGGTGTCGTTCTCATTTATATGGGAAGCCGGGGAGTGTCTTACTACGAAACTTCTCAAGGTATCGACACAGCTCAAGAAAGGATAAATGCTCTTGGAAAGATCCAAGGAGAACTCGGAACGATCAAGACGAAAAAAGATCTTATCGATAAAGTCGGACAACAGACTTTTACTCTGACAGATGAAAAACTCTTTAATAGGGCAGGAATTGAGGATCAAACTCATATTCAGGCCATCTTGGAGCTGGAAGCTCGAAAGAGAAGACCTAAAACAAAAGAATCAGAGATCAATAGAACAATCACTTCAATCAAAACATTGAACAATAATATAGCTTTCGATCTGAGACAAAAAAGATATGCCTCAAGAAATGAATTCGAATCCATAAGAAAGGGATTCGAAAAAACAATGTGGAAAGGGGCGAGTGAAACTACAAATTGGAGAGAATCACTTGGTATCTTCAAGCAGTTTACTGAGCGAGTGAAAAATACAAAAATGGATGAGGACTTTAAAGGTAAAGTTCTTTTCAGGCTTGGTAGAATCATGGATAAGCATCAGGAAGCTTTGAGCTATCTTGGAAATGTTGCTACAGCTGCAAAAGCTGAGGTAACGGCCATGAGAAGAATTGAAGAGCTAAAAGAAGTGGTACCTGAGTACATCATTGAAGCCAATAATGCTAAAAATAAAGCCTATCGAAATTTTTACAGCACCATCCTTGGTGATTTTGTAAAACTTTCTCTCGCTGGAATTGTATTGCTGGCGCTGGTTGTTCTGAGATTAAAGAAAACAAGTGAAACTCAGATTAAAGGACTTAAGACCAAAAATAGAAGAAGAAATAAAGAAGTCAGAGCTGCAAATGAGCAACTTGGTCTTCTGGAGAGACAGTCATTTGTCGCTACAGCGATCCTTGATGAGGATGAAAATATTGTATGGGCATCTGATTCTTTCAAGCAAACACTAGGCTTTGATAAAAATGGATATCTGCCAAATTGGAAAAAAGTATTTGAAAGAGATGTTTTTGATCACTCAGATGCAACTGGAATCAAAGGCTCTGTAAAACTTAGAAATGATCTTCAAGGTGATTATATACTCCGTTCTAAAATGGAAAGGGTAGATGGAACAGAGAGAAGAATCATTCAAATCTGGCCTGTCGAAGAATACTACCAAGAACTTGCTGGAGAAAATCCATACATCAATATCCCAAGAGAAGGTATCAAGGAAACATATACTGAACTTGGAAATTTGGTAGAAGATCTTCTAGTGAAGATGAGTGTCTTCTTTCAAAATATGAGAGTTAATGTCGACCTGGGAACACGTCTTCCAACTCTAACGACAGCAAATGAAGAAGCCATGACTCTTGGATTGGCAAATATTTTGAAAGGATTGGTGTTCTATCTTTCACATACCAAACAAGGAAATGGGATCAATCTAACGTTTACCAAGGCTAACGGAAGAGTGAACTTCAAGATCGAGGCAACTGATGCCAGAATTGATCTTTCTGAAATAGATAAAGAGCTTAATTTCAAGAATAAGAATTATCACTCTCTTGGTTATTACCTGGCAGAATGTGAAAGAGTTCTTGAAGCCTATGGTGCTAATGTTGGAATTAGAAACTTCATCTCTTCAGATAGAGAGACTTCTGTTGCAGTAATCGAAGTAGGTCTACAAGAGAAGATAGAAGTAAAGGCCCAAAGAGAATTCAAAAATATCAGATTTGATAAAACTCTCTATGTAACAGATGTAAAAGGCGTGAATTAATGAGGGCCAGATCGGCTTTAATTATAGTTGTTTTTTTGCTTATCGTTTCGAGAGTGCACGCTAACGATTTTCATCCTATCATCAACACAAGTATGGGGATGGTGAACGTATCTTTGACTGAAAATGCCACAAATCTACAATCGACAGATGAAGAAGTAGTAGTCGAAGACACTGAGACAGCAAGTTCGTCTGCTGCTTCTGTTATTTCTTTTGAAGTCAATTATGAGTTCAAAAACTATGCTGATAAATCATACTTCATCAAAGCAATCGTTCCTCTAATGACTGCTGATGGTTCAGGTATCTTCATGGGAAGTGTTGGGGCAAATTTCTATATTGGAAGTTTATCTTCGATATTTTCATTTAAAGATAGAGGTACTCAAATTTATATGGTTCCAAAAACCAGGTATTATTGGGGAGCATCTACTGGGGTCGGTTACGTAATTTATAACACCATTAATGCCAAGAAATCTGACGTGTTCTTTGATTTGGGAGTGCACGGTGGAATGGTGTACAATTTCAGTAAGAAATGGGGCATGAGAGGTGAACTTGGTGTTGGTAGAGGCACTGGTATCACCACATCTTCCTTCGGAATCAAGGCCTTTCTCGGAACTTCCTACTATATTGGTCTCTAATTAGCTTATCGTAATTTACATCAACGGCAATTTCTTCCCTTCTGTCTAAAAGTCATACATTTTTTTTCTTTTTTAAAGTTCTGCGTCGAAAAGAGAGATGGACAGGAGTAAAAATATGAAAAAGTTATTTTTCACACTACTAGTATCTACATTCTTTTTATCTGTTGCTGGCGCTGAAGAAATCGCCATCACGAGCAATCCTGAGGAAGTGAATATCTTCGTGAAGAATGCTCAGACAGGTCAGGAGTTAAATATTGGAAAAACTCCTTATAAAGGCGATGTCGAAGCTCTTACGGCCAATATTGCTAACGGAGCAGTCTTCATGATTGAGCTTAGAAAAGACGGATTTGAAACATATAGAATTCTAGTTACAAAAGCAGGGAAGTCTGACATCGCTGTAAATGTGAATATGGAAGTTTCAAAAGATATGTCAATGACTCAAGATTTCGATCTTTTGACTGGAGATCTTTTTGACGTTCAAAGAATGGTTCGTACTAAGGATTACCAATCAGCATTAAAGAAAATTGAAATGCTAGAAAAGAAATTCCCACATTTTAGTGTTGTGTATGAAATGAAAGCCTCAGTCTTTTATCTCATGAAGGAATTCAAGCGTTCTCTGACTTTTTATAGAAAAGCATTTGCGACTAACCCTAAAAATAGAGATGCCTACAGGATGAAAATTTACCTTGAGAAGAAGTTCAAGGTGGCATCGAATACTACGCCTCAATAACCCAGGATAGGATATGTTGAAGGAAAAAATGAGAAAAATTGTTGTGACTTTTGCCCTGCTGTTCCTCGTTGGACAGCACATCACGCCTTTGTACTCGCAAGACTTTGGAGCGACGTTTCTCCCGTCTATTGAGTGGCAAAAGCAGGAGTTGGAAGACAATATTCACAAGAAGTTGGTGAACTCTCTAAAACCAATTATCAAATCGAATGAGTATTTGATTGATATTCAAATTGAAGCAACTCCTCCAGAGAAGCCAGAGTTCAATAAAACAGATGAAGAAGCTGCTCTTGATGCTGCTGTTGCTGAAAGTGAGGCCAAGAAGAAAGAAGAAGAGGCCAATAAGACAGATGAAGAAAAAGCAGCTGAAGCTGCTGCTAAAGAGAAGAAAGCTCAAGAAGAGAAGAAAAAAGCTGAAGATAAAAATAAAGTTAGGCTTTCTGATACTGATCCAAAAGATATTCCAGAAGACTCAGTTCTTTTCTCAAAACTTGGTCTTGAAGCACCTCTTATCGATGATTTTAATGATTTTCAACCAGATGGGAAAATCATTCTTTCAATGGCACAAGCTGATCCAGAGAAAGACAATCTGATTGAATCTCAGAAAGCTAAAATTGAAAAAGCTCAGGAAAAACTTGATGCTGCCAAGGTCAAAGAAGAAGAACTTAGAAGAAAACTTCAGGCCCTCAATACAAAACCGAAGCCTTCTGCTGTTGAACAACTTTGGAAGTATAACGAAAGTGTTGATATCTTCAAGAACTTGAAGTCAGTAAAGATCAAAGTTCAACTTAATGAAGAACTTGCACAAGATACAAGAGATACAATCTCGAATGTCTTGAACAGTATTAATTTCAACCTTGGTAAGGTTAAGCCACAGTTGACTATCGAATACGTCAACATGAAAGAGAAGTTCAAGTCAGATGTTCTTCCAACTAAGTTGAAAGATATCATTGACTACGCAAGTAAGTTCTCTGTGGCCCTAGGATTGCTGTTGTCCGCTCTTCTTCTTGCCCTCGTCGCATTCGTTATCTTCAGAATGTACAAGAGCCTTAAAGAAAACGAGCAACCTCAGCAAGCTGCTGGTGGAGCTGGCGGACCTGGAGCAGCGGAAGCAGCTAAAGATGATGAAGATGAGGATGAAATGGGCGGTGCCTTCTCCATGGGTGGAGAAGACATGCAAGGTGGTCTGAATGGTATTGAAAGATTCAGAACTTTCCTCAGCAAAAACGAAACTGAAGCATCAATGCTTATCAAGAAGTGGATCAAGTCCGCTGAAAAGGACGAGCAAAATGCATTGAGAGCTGTTGTTCAACAGTTAGATAACTCTGAGTTGGTCAAAATCTTTGAACAACTTTCACCAGATGAAAGATCTGAGTGGAAAAAGTATCTCGATAAATCTGTAGATGGGGAAGGTCTAAAGCGAGCCAACCTCTTTATTTCTACTCAGATTGTTGAAGAGATCATTGTGCCTGCAGCGATTACTGATCCAGAAGCACAAGATCTTCTTCTTAAGATCAAACCAGAGCAAGCTGCCAAGTTTGTTCAAGAAAACCCAGATCTTGGAAAAATCTTGATGAACGTCATGAACACCAAGTTTGTTTCTAAGATCATTGATAATCTTGAGAGTAGTTATATTGATAATATCATCGATTCTTCGATTGATTTTGATAGCTCTGACATTGAGACTCAACTTGATAACTTCAAATCAAAACTTGCTGAGTATCAAGATGAGAAGAAGAGAATTCCTTTCCTCGAAAGAGTACAGGAACTTATTCCGATTGCCTCTCCTTCAAGAGAAAACTCACTCTTCAAGGCATTGGCAAAATCTGGAGACCAGGAAGCTATGTACAAGCTTGCCAGCCAGTTCTTCCCAGCTGTGCTTGTACCTGAACTCCCTGTGAACTTCTTGAAGACCATTCTTCAGCAGTACCCAATGGGACCGAAAATTGAAATGCTACTTTCGATTGACGAAACTTTGAAGGATCACTTCGTAGGAATCTTTGCCCCAGAGGGATCAAAGGCCAACGACATGTTACAGCTTGAATTTGAGAAGGCGGAAAACGATATCTCTGTTCAACGTAGAGTTAGAAATGAAGGTGAAGAGATTTGGAAAGAGTTTGTCGACTTCTCAAGAAGACAAATCAAGAGTGATAAAACTGTTGCCGGTGATATTGACTCTATGGTTTCTGAATGGGTTGAGAAAGTTTGCAAAGGTCAGTCACCTGAACAAGCAGCTCATTCACTTGAATCTTCAGGTTCAAAAGTTGCAGCTTGATCTAAAAATCTGACAAGTAATTAAAAATGTTAAAGAAGGCCGGTATAAAACCCGGCCTTTTCTTTTTTTAACGGGTTTTCAAAGGTTTAAGCTATGGGCTTGCCACAGAATCTTGTCTGTTTTCTCAGCTACACAATTCTCATTTTTCAGCCTGTACTGATTCAAATCTTTGATATCAGGGGATTTTCTCTTGAATTTTGTCCAAAGGGGGATCTCATCAGGTCGAAATGTTAAAATGTGAGGAGAGAATTTCAAGGAAAGATCAGGATTTCCGATAAGTTAGTCGGAAGAATATGTTTTTATGAGAAAGAGCAAGAACGGACACATTTTTTTAACATTTTGGGTGATCATGTCACTCTTTTTGAGTTCGTGTGTCGACAATCAAGGTCTTTCTTCAAAAAGAAAAGGTTCTCAAAAATCATCCAAGGGAGCAACTTCTGGTGATGCTGGAGACAATGGTGGGCAAGGCTCTTCTCCAACAGACGGTTCTGTAAACACTAATGATGATCAAGCCAATGCATCTGTTGCAGAGATCAGACATATCGTTGATCCTTTCGATGGAACATATAAAACAAAAGTAACTATTCCAAAAAATTTCACAGGACTTCTCTACCTATCAGGTTTGAACTTCACTTCTTTGGCCAGCAAGATTGTTTACGCAAGATTCAGATTTGGTCGAGAGTTAGAGCCAGTGATTATCCAAGGTACAATTGGTAGAGCTCCTGGGATCACACCACAAACAGATATCGAAGTTCTCATTCTTGATTTCCAAGACAGACCATTTGAAAACATCAGACTTCTCTATGATCTTTATGATTATAACGACTATCGTTCGACAACAACTCCAAATGTTGAAGATAAAGAACCAACAGATGACCCACGTGATGGAGGATTGTACTGTCGAGGTTTGAGACTCGAGCACGATCCAACATTCAAAGGAACTGCTTCCAATACACAATGTGATCAAGCCGGAGAAAGATGTCTCTACGCTTATGCTAAAGTCAAGGATTCTGGACTCGTCGAAAAATCTACGGGTATCGCCATCAATCCAACTGAGCCTCAACTTGATTTGGGAGGAAGTGGATACGTTAATGAATCACAAAGCAATGCTCTTAAAAAATGTCTTCCAGACAATAACAATATTGGAAACTTCAACGGTATTCTCAATACCAATATTTCAGGTGCTCTTGGGTATAACGTGACTGAAGTATTCAGTGGTCAGTACGTTTATAAGGGACCATACAGAGCAATTGGAACCAGTCAGTGGGAAATTAAAGGTACGGCCATTATTTCTCCTGTCGATTCTTCAAATGAAGGAATAGGGATTTTCCAAAATAGTTACACTGGAAACGTTACAACATGTGCTCCTCTTGAAACATGTGCTGATGCGGGATTCAAATCATTCCTCTTTCCACGGGCAGGTAAAACAGCTCTTCGAAGCGGTGTTGAGTACTTTGGTAATGAAACTATGCCATTTGAATCGAGAAGTCTCCATACACTACTTACAAGTGGCGACTCTCAATTTATGGATGGTTGTAACATGAGAGTTGGAAATTTTGATGAGTACTCCAACGAAAGTATTTCATCATGTAACCTTTCCGCTACAATTGATTTGATTACTATCGATCAAAACACAGGACAAGAATCAGTACTGACTTCTTCTAGAGAAGTGAAGCTTCAATTGATCAGAGCAAGTAATACTGATTATCAGGGACGCGAAGTCCTTTATAGTTCAATGAAGTCATGTTCTACTTCAAATGCTTGTGGTTCTTCAGAGTGTTGTTTCAACAATCGTTGTTGGTCAAAAGAACTTGTTTCACAATGTGTGGAAGATGCCCAAGTCATAGGTAACCGTGGTGTAGGAGAGCTTTGTAATTCCGATTTTGAATGCTCCTCGCTTTGCTGTAATCAATCCACTGGAACTTGTGCCGTTCACTTGAATACAGAA
Organism: Deltaproteobacteria bacterium; assembly: GCA_006226755.1. Lineage (GTDB taxonomy): Bacteria > Bdellovibrionota > Bacteriovoracia > Bacteriovoracales > Bacteriovoracaceae > M0603. Next base: position 17,847 of record SBGE01000304.1, read on the forward strand.
GACCAGCAGGTACTGTGTTCCAAGTCTCCAGGACAAACTTGTGTCATGAAAGAATACTGTCGCGAAGAAAATCTGACTCAGTGTTTTGTCGTTAAAACTGGTATTGATGCCCAGGGTCAGCAGCTGTGTGCCCTTCGTTGCTATAACGTTCCTACCTTTGGAAGCTGTATTAATGGCATCTGTATTCCTCCAGATTCGCCATCTGTGCCGACTTTCGACCCAGACAATCCAGATTGTTCTGCTGCTATCGATCCGCCTCTAAATCTCTAGTATATGGCCTGTACAGGTTTATTTTTCGCACAGCTCTAGTCTAAACTAGTGTCTATGTTTAAAGGCCTTATTTTGACATTTTTTATCGGTCTCTCTCCTGTGATGGCCAGAGATCTTTTTACACCAAAAGAGAAAAGAAAATTGGTGGAGTTGAAGACCGCTGAATTCACCAATATGAATTTTAAAAAGGCCATGAAAGATCAGAATCAAAGAAATTTGAGTATGATATTGAAGCAGATGAGTAAGAAGGACAAAGAGCTTCTTGATCATCAGTTAAAAAACAAACCATGGGCGAAACTTGATGAAGAAGATACTCGTCGTTTCATGAACAAGTGGATCATGAAAGAGTTACTCATGGATCGAACAGATAGGAAAAATTGATGAGTTTGAAAGGATTAGGGGACGTCGTTCTCGATCATGTAGCCATTGCTGTGAAGGATTTGGATAACGCTGTTCAAGTCTGGGAAAATCTCGGACTGGAGTTTGAAGAGGAAAGAGAAGTCGTTGAGGAACAAGGTGTGGTAACAGCATTTGCTGCCATCGATACCAATGCTCATCTCGAACTCCTTTGTCCACATGGAGAAGGTGGTCCAATTCACAAGTATATTGAGAAGAAAGGTGAAGGTATTCATCACCTGTGTTTTAAAGTCAAAGATGTTGCGGCTAAAACCATCGAGCTAAGAGATAAAGGATTTACCTTGATCAATGAAGCGCCTGTCAAAGGAGCGGGAGGATGTCTTGTGAATTTCATTCATCCCAAATCAACAGGTGGAGTCCTGGTTGAAATTTCTCAAAAGGTGGATTCATGAATCAAGGCATGCAGATACATATGCCAAAACTTGGCTTTGTGAACAAAGTTCTGATCATTTTAAGTGTCACATTTTTTGTAATTGAATCGATTCTCACCAAAATGTCAGGCATCTCTTTGATTCCATTTTTTGGACTTTCGGCCGGAACTTTTTCAAAAGGCTTCATCTGGCAGCTGGCCACATATCCTCTTTTTGGACGAGGTCTTTTAGAAGTTGTTTTTGGATGTCTTCTTCTTTGGTTTATCGGTTGTGGTCTTGAAGAGATCTGGGGAAGAAAAAGATATTTATGGTTTTTAATTTTTTCTACAGTAGGAGCCGGAATTATTTATCTTATGGTGAGCTTTCTGTTCTTTGCAGGCTCACCAGTTTATTTTCTCTCTCTGACCGGACTGGCCGGTGTGACCTCGGCACTATGTTTGGCCTATGCTATTTTATTTCCTGATCAGACTTTTACTTTCATGCTTCTCTTTCCTATGAAGGCCAAGTATTTTTGCGCCATTTTGATTGGTATGAGCTTGTATCAAGGCTTCTTTTCTCCATCCGGGGCCTTAGCCTGGGGACATCTTGGAGGAATGGCCTTTGGTTATCTCTACATGTTTATGGTGGCCCACCCCAGTTTTCGAAGACTCGTTCCTGGTGGAATCGTGGAAAGAGGGTCAGGTTCTGGTGGAAAGAAGGACTATGTGGACCCTTGGTCAGCCAAGGCGCGTAAAAAGAAGAAAAACCACCTGAGCCTAGTGGAAGAAGAGGATGACGACGACAAGCCAAAATATCTTCACTAAATTGAATTTATTTAACCTTGTCAAAAACCGGCGAGAGTGCTATTTTCGCGTGTCAGTATATTAAAAAGAGGTAAAAAAATGAGACTAAGCCGTGCTTTGAACGATAAAAAACTCGATCTTAGACTTCGTGACAAACTAGTTCACGAAGGAAAAATGACTCACAAAGAAGTAGAAGAGTACCTAAAATCACTTCCAGATGATTCATCAAACGCTACTACAACAGGTAAAGTTGAAGACGGCGGATCACAACACGATTAATTCAAATATCATTTGAAATATAGAAGGCTCGCTTTATAGCGGGCTTTTTTTATTTTTTCTCTTTCAAGATCAACTTTTGTTTCTGTCCCAAGTATTTCTTGTAACCCACTTCTCGACCTTGAGGAGAGTCTAGAAAACCATAGAAGTCTCGCCCTTTGATTATATTTTGATTTGTTTCTGATTCTGCAAAGACAAAGAATTCTTCGTTCATTGAGACAAAGTCTTTTGAGAGAGAGCCTGGGGCCAAATTTATATTTTCAGTTTTCCAATCGTTATCGATGATTGATCGATATTTAATTGAAAGATGTATAGTTTCTGAAGTTGAGTTTTCAAATCCAAGATTATTTATCTCTCCAATTTGATTTTTGAGATAAGGAATTCTTTGGAGTCTATTGACCAAAGTTACATGAGCATCTTGTTTTTGATGGACGCTTAATCGACAGCCATCAATCTTTGAAAAAGAAAGTCCTTTCATGGAATTGGTGAGGATGCCCTCCACCTTACCTGTTCTCATATTGAAGAGGGCAGAGCCGGAATTATTTTTCCAGGCATCGTTATCCACTCTTAGAAAATTTTTGTCATGGCTGATCACACGTCCTCCTCCCGTCCAGGTAAAAGGCAGACCAATGGGGTAACCAAGGACGACAACAGGATCATCATTTTTCGCTTCATTTAATTTTGAAAGTTTTAATGGAGTTACTCCCTCGACCGGACGGTCTAATTTTAAAAGAGCAAAATCTCCTTCCATGTCATGTTTGAAGTCGAGAACTGAAGAGCATCTATAAACATCATCTTTGTTTAATTTTTGCTTGGGATACTCTGGCGCATGGAAATGATTGAAGAGCCAACCATCATTTTCACAACCATTCTTATAATCAAAGCAATGTCCGGCGGTGGCCAAAATATCTGGAGCTATTAAAAAACCAGAACACCCTCCCAATGTGGGAGTGGTTGAATATCTTTCACCTGGGCAAAGGTTTTGAAGTCTACCAGTTGGATATTCTCCATTGGAGTCCAAATATTTCAAATTAATTTGTGTGGCGGTGGCCTTGGCCAATCGTATGGGACTTCGACTTTCAAGCTCATTTAGATTCAAGCGATTATCAGTTCCAAGAACTCCAGCATGTGCAATAAAAGGAAAAATAAAAAAGATCAAATAAGTCTTCATAGCGCTTTTTAGCTCAATATTGGGAAGAGGAGGGGATTTTGCAATAAATTCACTGCCTATTTGTCTACAATCTGTGAAATTCTGGGACTTTTGACTTGTAACGACCTCTTAACCCATTACACTTATAGAAAAGCTCTCTTGGGATCATAAATGAGTTATGCCAAAACAACTATTCAACGCAGTCACTTGGAAAAAATCTTTCTGGTATTTTTCGTCCCGGCTGTCATTCTCGGCTATGCTCTTTACAAGTATCCTGACTTTTTTGTCTCAATAGGCTGGCTTTCAAATGTCCGTTCTCTTTATTTTTTAGATAAGCATCCTAGTTTTTGGTACTCCTTGCTCTATACCGCCATTGTTTGTGGAATCGCTGGTAAGGTCATCATTCAAAATAAATCACCTTACAAAAAAGGAAAGAATCAAGAATTATCCAAGTATCAAAAATGGAAATTTATCAGCATCTTTGTTTCACAACTTTTTTTCTTTTTTATTCTTCCCTATATCATTCCACCTCTTGTTGAAGGGCGAAGTTTTTTTGCAGATCCTACGACTCCTTTGAATAAAGATTCTTATATCTATGTGTCCCGAGGATTTACATCTTGGGGGGGATTTTTTTATATTTTTGTTCTTGTTCCAGCTGTGGCGTGGTTCATGGGGAAACGTTACTGCGCCTGGTTCTGTGCTTGTGGAAATCTTGCTGAAACAATCGGTATAACCAAGTGGGGAAGTGCTTGGGTGAAACATCAAACACCAACGGGTGAAAAGGCCAAGAAGCTTGAACATCTGCAGACTGTTTTTCTGGCGGGCGGTATTCTTTATGGAATGATCTTATTTCTCGATCTTCTCAAAGTGTTCTCTTCCGAGAGTCTTTTGGAAGCAGGAATGTTCTATCAAGATTTCATCGTTGATTTTATTTTTGGTGCAGTGATTGGTATTGTTGCCTATCCCTTTCTTGGAACACGAGTTTGGTGTCGTTACGGATGTCCCCTGGCCAAAGGGATGGAACTGTTTGGAAAGTACACTAAGTCAAAATTTAAAGTTGCGGCCAATGATAAATGCAGAGGTCTAAATTTGTGTTCTCAAGTTTGTCCGATGGGAATTGATGTGGCCTCTTACGCTCATGTTGATAAGAAACCTATTATGGGATCTTTTGGACTGGATGAAACACCTTGTATTGGTTGCGGTGGATGCGTGGATATCTGTCCAGTCGACGCCCTAACTTTTGAACCAGTTTTTAAAAAATAAAGATCAGTTCTTTTTGACGACAGAGCACTTCAAGTACATTGATCCGTGACCATCTACTTTGCAGGCTATGTCGTGACCGTTAACTGGCTCATCGAGAAGTCTGATGTTTTTGACTTTGGTTCCAGACTTGATGGTGCCTTTTCCTGCCTTGAGGTCTTTGATGACTGTAACTGAATCTCCATCTTTGAGCTCATTTCCAACGGAATCAACAAATTGAGGCGTATTCTGTGTCTCTTCACCAGAAGCGCTAACTGACCATTCGTGAGCACATTCAGGGCAAATCCACAGATGCTGGTCTTGATAACCATAGGGAGAGTTACATTTAGGGCATGTTTGGCTTTCGTCTGTCATAACTTGAGTCTAGAGCTGTGTCTAACCCATTGTAAACTCATTTTCTGCAACTTTTTTTGGCACCCTGTTTTTCAAAAACCACTTATTTTATTTATCGAAGAAATTTCCAACCTCCCGAAAATATTTAATTATCAAAAAGAGACTTGCATTGTCCGAAAAGAATCAGAGTGAACGAGTTTATCATGAGTCTATCGAAACAAAGTTAGAGTACGTGTTGAAGTGAGATAGGACCATAGTTGGACTTGCGGAGGTTGAAGATGAATACACGCTGGCTGAAAACACTGACCATTTTGGCAATGGGTTTTGGTGTTGCCCAAGCTGAAATTTCAAAACAGCAATTAGAAAAAATTGAAACTTATAAAGGACAATACAAAGTTCTTGGAGGAAGCAGCAAAGGTTGTGCTCCTGGGCTTTTAAATATTGTCGGTGACGAATCTGAGAGAGGGGTTCGCATCGGTCACGATATTTTTCTTGGACCTTTTAAAGGTGCTGAAGAAAAAGCTTCTGAAACTTCATGTCATGTCAAAGTCGACGTTAGTATGGAAGAGGACCGAATGGTCGTCAAAACCAACGTTGATAAGTGTCCAAACAAGAAAGAGAAAGAGAGTGGGCGTTCGACAAAGTATCTGATCTTCAAGAAAGACAAACTCGAATATCGTGTAGCTGAGACTGAGTTCGTCTGTCATTTTGGAAAAGTCAGTGAGGTGAAGAAATGAGAATCTTCATACTCGTTGCCCTGATTTTTTCAGGAAACATTTTTGCTCAAGACATCAATCAAATGTTTAGTCAGGTCCAGCAAGCAGTTCGAGATGCTGGAAGTGCTCCACAACCTGGATGCCCACATTGTTTGAGTGATACCAGATTGAAGAAGTATCCACTTCCTGAAACTCCAAGCACGTTTAATGTGAAATGTAGAAACTTTATTAAAAGCGATGGAACATTTGGAGATTGGGGTAAGATGATTGTAACTTACATTAATAAAACGGAAGAGAGACAGAAGAGATATTATAATCCTGCTCTTCCTGGAATGCAGTCAGCTCCACACACTTGTCCGAACTGGGGCAATATGGATTATAACGAAAAGGCACAGTTTTGGGTTTGGACATTTGCTTCGATTGCTCATGTGGAATCAAGCTGCGATAACCGTTCTGTAAATACAGGATCAGTGCCTAATCCAAATGACAGACCGAGAGGACTCTTCCAATTGAATACTCTTAAGAGTACAAGATCATGGAGAGGACCAAACTGTAAATTTCCGTCGGGTGCCGAAAATGTTTATAACCCGGCCAATAATATTCATTGCTCGCTTGATATCATGGATGAACTTCTTAAAGGAAGATCCGGTGAGTACCAGAGTAATGGAAAGATTTTTCCAACCAATTCATACTGGGAGAAGTTGAGACCAAATCATTCTTCTACAGGTGGAAAAATCGGTCAACTTATCAGAATGTTTCCGGGCTGCAAACTGCAGTAAGTCCGGCCCTATCGAACAGGTGGCTCCCGTATCGCCAACGCGGGGGCCATTTTTTGTTCAGATCTTAAACAACATCCCGAAATTAGACAAAATCTTAATTCTAACTCATTGAAATTATGGTGCATATTTGGCTCATCTTTTGCTTCCTAAAGGGCATATAAATTTTAATAAAGGCCCCTTATGAAGAAGTTCATCCTGATCGCTCTATGTTTCATGTCTGTGAATGCTATAGCTCAACAGAGAAATTGTGCTGAAGATGCCAGCACGACTCCTGTTTGTGATCTACAGACTTTAGAAATTCAAACTGAACTTCATCGTAAAAACATCTTTGATTTTTCAAAAGGCAATGAACCTGAAAAGGCCCAAGAATCAATTCAGAAACTTCAGAGTGTTTTCTCGACTATGCTCTCGTGTCGCTCTGACTTGAATTGTCGAGATCTGGCCAATAAAAAGAAATCTCCAATTGGAATGGGATGGATTGAGTCCTCTGAAATCAGTACTTGGAAAAGTATGGATGCTCAAGGAAAACAACTTTGTAATGTTTCAGCAGAAGTTTTTCTTCAGTCCGGAAACGCACGAGTTAGAGGAATAATTTCCGGGAGAGATGGAAAAATCCTTTATGAACTTCCAGAAGTGAATTGTGCTCCTGAAAATCTTGAAGTTAGAAGACAAACTCGTCTTACTGAACATGGAGTATTGATGGTTGATTTCTCCATGGAAGTGAAGCAGTTCCCTGGAAAATGGCTCTATTCGAGTACAAAAAGAACTCCTCAATTTAAAGTTGGGCAAGCAGGTAATCTTGAATTTACTATGGCAGATGGAGCTAAGTTTGTTGTTGAAAAAGATAGTGGCAAAATTATCGAATCAGATTTTCTAGATCCAGTGATGTTTGATAGTTCAGTTTGTAAAACTGATTTTAGAACGGAAAACGGTAAAACCCGAACTTATACCGACATTCGATATAGAAGTGGCGCCCAACAACGTTATGTTTATAAAACAATGTTGGATTTTGGCGGAACTTCTCAAGAGGTAAAGCATAAGAAAATCATCTCATCGCTACCGAGACGACCATTAGAATAATTATTGAATAACAAATCTTGAAAAATAGATTTCTTTGACCATTTTCTTTCCGAGAATTTTATTTACTCGATCTTTTACTCGAGTCTCGAAAAGAATTTTTCCCATACTTGAATTGAGTTCATCAGGTTCCATATTTCCAGCTACATCAATGATAGCATCGTTAATAAGGGCCTTGTTGAGTTCTAAGTTTTCATTGTATTTCGGGTGGAAAGGAACAAAGTGAATTTCAACATCGAGATAACGAAGTTTGGTTCGACGACTCTTGAGATTGATAATCAACTTATCGAGTTTATAACCCTCTGGGAAAACACTATTGCGTGCTTCTTCCATCATCTTGAGTCTTTCAATAGTGTCTTCCGGAAGTGGTTTTTTATAGATCATCTGAGTGTAGACAAAAACACCAAGTGCACCAAGTGTGGCGAGTAGTGAAAGGCCTGCGAGGGCGAGATCAATGGGTTTTTTTCCTGTTAGTGCAGCACTCATACTTAAAAGTATAACAAGAGAGTGTAAGTCTTTGGAAGTGGGAAGATTAAGAGTTACAAGGTCCCCGAAGGGACCTTGTAACGTATTGAAAATACTACAGTTTTAGTTCAGTATAAGGAAGCTCTAGATCTCTGGCCACTTGTTCGTAAACCAAGTCACCTTTGTAAACGTTGATACCTTTTTTGAAGGCCTGATCCATCTTGGCTGCTTCATCAACACCATATTTTGCGATCATTCGAGCATACTTCAAGGTCACGTTGGTTAGAGCGTAAGTTGAAGTCTGGGCCACGGCACCTGGCATATTGGCCACACAGTAGTGGATCACTCCATCAACCTCAAATGTTGGATTCTCGTGAGTGGTTGGCGTACATGTTTCAATACATCCACCTTGGTCAACAGCGATGTCGACAACGACTGAACCTTTTTCCATCTTGCTGATCATTTCTCTGGTAACGAGCTTTGGAGCTTTAGCACCTGGGATAAGAACTGCACCAATAACGAGGTCAGAGTTGATAACTGATTGTTCGATATTGTGAATGTTTGAAAATAGAGTTGTGATTCTATTGTCAAAAAGGTCGTCGAGCTCGGCCAATCTCTTGGTTGAAAGATCAATCGCCGTTACATCAGCTCCCATACCCATCGCCATCTTAATGGCGTTCGTACCAGCAATACCACAGCCAATGACTGTAACTTTTGCTCTTCGTGTTCCTGGAACACCACCGAGAAGAACACCTTTTCCACCGTGGTCAATTTGAAGATAGCTGGCTCCAACTTGAGTCGCCATTCTACCTGCAACTTCTGACATTGGAGTTAGAAGAGGAAGTGAACCATCAGCAGGTTGAATCGTTTCGTAAGCAATACATGTTGAACCTGATTTCATCAGACCTTTTGTCTGCTCAGGATCAGCGGCAAGGTGAAGATAGGTGTAAAGAATGTGATGCGGTTTGAGCATTTCGATCTCAACCGGTTGTGGTTCTTTAACCTTGATAATCATTTCTGCAGTTTCAAAAACATCTTTCGCTGTAGGAAGAATTTTTGCCCCTGCATTGATATACTCTTCATCAGAGATACCGATTCCAAGTCCAGCATTGGTTTCTACGAACACTTCGTTTCCGTCGTGAACCAATTGCATGACTCCACCAGGAACCAAGCCGACTCTGTTTTCTTTAATTTTGATTTCCTTTGGCACACCAATTTTCATGGGGACCCTCCCGTAAATATGGAAATAATTTCAGCAATTTCGGCGCTACTATAAACATTTTGCTCGGTCTTTTAAAGGAAAATTACTTCTTTACAGAGGTTCTGCTCCACAAAGTGTTAAATCATGGGAATTTAAACGCTACGCATATCATTTTGACCCCTCTAACCTGTTAAGATAGTGAGATATTTTCTAACGATGGAGTGAGTAGAAATGAGATGGAACTCAGCGTTAATTTCTCTGTGTCTTTTTGGTCTGGTCGGTTGCGGCTCTTTTAAGAATAAAAAGTCAGTCGAGGTCAAGGAGTCGGATTCCTTAGGTGCTTTGGCCCTAAATCTTGAAGTCAAAAAATATACCTTAAAAAATGGATTAAGACTTCTTGTGGTGGAAAACCACACTCTTCCAATCATGTCGTATTATACATTTTATGATGTAGGTGGAAGACATGAATCCAAAGGGACCACTGGGGCAACTCACTTCCTTGAACACATGATGTTTAAGGGCGCCAAAAAATATGGACCGGGGCAGTTTGATTCCATCATTGAAGGCAACGGTGGTTCTACCAATGCGTATACTACATTTGATTCTACTGTTTACTATCAATCCGTACCAAGTCATATGTTGGAAACGATTCTTGATCTTGAGGCCGATCGTTTGAACGATGTACTCCTTGAGCCAAACTCTTTTGAGCAAGAAAGAGGCGTTATCTTCAACGAAAGAAAAATGCGCTATGAAAATAGCCCATTCGGAAAGTTGTATTACGGAATGATGCAATCTTTTTTCAAGGGCACACCCTATGGCGGAAGTGTGATTGGATCAGTTGAAGATCTGACAAGTTTGAAAAGAGACGAAGTGAAAGACTTCTTTCATAAATTCTACACTCCAGACAATGCAATAGTGGTTATCGTTGGAGACGTTAATGCTGACGATGTCTACGATCTCGTGAAGGAAAAATTCTCTGGGCTTAAATCTTCATCAGATGAAATCAAGAATTATAAAGTTTCTAAAGAATCAAAAGAACTTTATATGAATAAAACAGATTGGAATTCACATGTGAAAATCAATGGGAATTCACCAAGTCCTTTGTTTGCCGTTGCCTGGCAAGGAGATCCTTTGGGAACTCGCAAAGGATTCGTGATGGATATCCTCTCCAGCATCTTAGGGGGAGGCGAGTCCAGTCATCTCCATCAAAAATACGTAAAAAGTAGAAAGCCAGTTCTTAACAATATTAGTGTGGGGAACTATCAATTGAAGCATAATGGTGTCTTCTACATGATGGGACAATTGCAAAAAGGTGTGGGGATCAATCAATTCAAGAGTATGTTAACTCGAGATACACGCAAATTTTGCCAAGACGCGGTTTCAGAAAGAGCTGTTCAAAAAACAAAAAATCAATATCTCGTGGGTTATTATCAATCGATCAAAACCAACTCTGGAGTGGCACAGTTTCTTGGTCTTCGTGAAAACGTTTTCAATGATTACAACTACTACCAAAAAGAATTGGAAATCTACAACTCGATTAGTGCAGATGAGGTAAGACAAGTTTGTAACGATGTGTTCAAAGACACAAAAAACATCTTTGTTACTGTCTGGGACAAACATAAAGCATCTGGGAGTCAGCAATGAAAAATATAGTATTACTGATAAGCCTTTTCGCTCTTTCAACGACCGTTTGGGGTGAAGATAGCATTAAGAAGAGAATTAAGAAATTTGACTGGAATGGTATTGAAGTCATTTGGTTGGAAGACAATCGTTATCCTACTTATGACATCATGGTTTATTTTGCTGATGGAGCATTAAGCGACGACAGTATCAAAGGTGAAACCAGTGCTATGTTTGGAATGATTCAATCTGGAACGAGAAGATTCAATCAGAAAGACATTTCAGAAAACTTGGAGTTTTTCGGAGCTAATTACAGTCCTTATATTACTCATGAGTATTCACTTTATTCAGTAAATGGATTGGTTAAAGATATCGTTCCTACCATGAAGATGATCTGCCATCTTTTCAAAGATGCAACTTTTCCAGAAAATGAACTAACCAAAGAGAAGAGAAGAATTGAAGATTCCTATAGAAATATTATCAATGACCAAGGCTCACTTGCTTCAAGAATTTTCAGAGAAATCAGTTTAAGCGGTTCTCCTTACGATTACCCTGTAGGTGGAAAGCTAAAAGACATTAAAAAAATTCAACGTGCTGGTCTTACGAAAAAACTTCGATACTTTAATAACGAAGTGAAAAAGAGAATTTATATCTCGGGCCCAGAGTCTGCTCTTGTTGTGAAAAGAGTTTTTGCTGATGACTGTGCTTGGAATGGTGAGGCCAAATATGTTCGAAACATCGAGTATTCACCAATTAAAAAAGACGGTGGACCTGAAGTGTTTCTTGTAACGGTACCTAAGTCTAATCAGGCCCAGGTCAGAATTGGACGTTTTCTAAATAAAGGTGAATTTGATCAACTCCCTACTATTACTTTGAGTACCAGCTTTCTTGGAGGTGGTTTCACTTCCAGACTGATGAGGGAAGTAAGAGGAAAAGGTCTGACTTACTCGATTGGAGCTTTTGCCGGAGGCCAAAGAGATTACGGTAGGGCCGGCATTAGTACTTCAACTGCCAATGAAAAACTTATTCCACTTCTCGAGACAGTGGAAAAGACTATTCAAGACGCAGCTGGTGGAACCATTGCTGATGAAGATCTGGAAAGAGCGAGAGGCTATCTGGTTGGCTCACACCCTTTTCAATTTGAAGAATCTTCAGATTTATTGGAGCAACTTGTCCTGATGGATCATGAAGGAAAATCTTATGAAGAACTTTTCAACTTTACTGAGAGAATCAGCAAGGTCAATAAGAAGCAAGTCATTGAAGAACTTCAAAAGCTCTTTGGATGGCCCAAGCAAACAGTCCTCATTCTTGGAAGTAAATCACTTTTGAAAAATCTGAAAGCAAAAGGGATGGAAGTTAAGATGATGGATTACAAAAAATTCTTATAAATTAAAAAGGCCCGCTTTTCAGCGGGCCTTCTCAGTTTACGTCTAACTA
>SBGE01000269.1 GCA_006226755.1 Deltaproteobacteria bacterium
ACTTGAAACATTTCTTCAAAATGAATTTATAATTATAGTTCTTCTTATATTGAGTCATTCCATATCGTTTTATATTCACCAACTAAAATTTAAAGAATTTAAAAAGATTCGATTTCTGACAAGACACGTTCTTCATCCATTTGGAAGAGTTTTAGGCTTTCAGCTTATTGTCGGACTATCGTTTTATGCTTCATTGAATCTAGATAAAGGTTTTGGTTTGATGATTATAGCGATGATTGCAAAAACTATAGTTGACCTTAATTCACACGCAAATTCTCATCTCAAAATATCTGATAAGACATTTCAGTCACTTAGAAGCTTTGAAAAATAGAAAAAGTTTAAATTAAATCTCATCCACTGGCAGATAAAAACTATCCGAACGACTCCCAACCAAGTGAGCAGTCATGCCTTCTTTTTTGGCAGCATCGATTTCTTTTGGCGTTTCACCTTGATAGAAAACTTTTTTCCCGGCCTTCCAGGCGTTTCGCATCACTTGCTGAAAAAGAATAGGTTTGGGTTTCAAGTCTTCGTTAGTTTTTGGCAGATAGATTTCAGAAAAATATTCCCAAACAAAAGGCGTATCTTCTACCCATCTATCTTCAACATACTTTTTTAGAGTCGAAAGCTTCTCTTGGTAACTTGTCCCAAACTGTTCAGGAATGTTCACAATCAACCCAAGAGTGCAGCCAGCATTTTTGAGTGAGTCGAGGTACTCCAAAGCACCTTCCATGTATTTGACTTGATTCGGATGATCTTTAGTGTTCACCAACGTATTCCCAAGATCGAAATAAATCCACGTGTCTTTGCAGGTGTCTTCAATTCCCGAATACACATTAAAGGATAGAAGCATGAGAAAAAGTATTGTGAACGACTTCATAAAAGGGATCTCCAAGCATAAAAACCTATCTTCTATTTACGCAGCAAACAAAGATATTTAAATGATCCAGATCATGAAAATGCACGCTAAAAATTGTTTGTTACCAGCATTTTTGTTGCTAGTGTACATCATGCTTTACTCATTTAATTCATTACCTACAGAGAAGAAAGAAGTCGGCGGAAAGGCCTACATGCTCGCCATGATGACTCAAATGGGCCTTAAGGTTCCAGAAGGTTGGATTCTAGACGCACCTCCCCAGGAAACGGAGAGAGATGAAATTCTAGGTTTGATCGACTTCAAAAAATATTCTCTAGCGGTACGAAGCTCAGCTACTGGTGAGGATTCGAAAGAGCATAGCTTTGCCGGACAAAACTCAACGTTTCTCTATGTTGATAATGAAACCGATCTTTTTCATTCTATACAGAACTGCTTTGAGTCTATTCAGAAGGAATCTTCAAAATCCTATCGAAAACATTTCTTAGGAAGTTCTGAAGATATACCCATGAATGTTGTAATCCAAAGAATGATTGATCCCGCCTACTCCGGCGTTTATTTTTCAAAGGATCCACGTGGAAAGTATGAAACATGGATGCTCGAATATATTGATGGAGTTGGAGAAGACCTGGTCTCAGGAAAGAGAACACCGATTATCTTAAGTGAAGCCAATCAAGAAAGTGAACATCTGACGCGTGAACAGATTCAACAACTTCTTCAAGCGGCTCGTTTAGTAGAAGAAAAATATCAAGATGACTTTGATATGGAATGGGCGATCGATAAGAATGGAGACGTCTTCATTCTTCAGGCACGCCCCATCACCGCCAAAGGATCGATCTCAAACTTAAAGAAGCTTGCAACAGATGAGCTCGATCGTTTAAAGAAAAAGAATTCTTTGGATACGGTTTGGGACGGACAAACATTTGCGGAATGGACAGTCGCCCCAAGTTCCTTTACCAGACAACTCTGGGCCAAGGCCTTCACCAAAGGTGGATCTTTTGATACGGCCCTTAGGGAGTTAGGTTATCTCGGCTTTCGTAAATGTAGTGATGACTTTAGTATTCTCGATTCAGTCTTCGGAAAAAGTTATATCAATTTAAATAAGCTTGGTGATCTTTATTTTGGATCTATCCCCTACGATATTGAGCCACTTCCAAGACCACACTTGAGATTTAATTTCCTAAAGATTTCAGCACAAGTGATTTTCAATACACCTATCACTATGTTTCGCATGCTGAAAGTTGGCCTCTCAATCAACACTAGTCGAAGAAAACATCTCGATGCCGCCAAAAGTGCACTAGTTGAATTTTCAACTAAGATGAAACGTCCAAATGATCCCAATCTGTATCATGACTGGGCCGATGACGTTTTGATGGAGCGAATAGAAAAAGAATGTCATGTCTTTTCAACCTATACCCTAACCTGGCCATTTATACTGATATCTCTAACTGAAACGACACTTCAAACTATGATGAGTCTTTTAAAGAGTATCGTTTCAGAAGAAGAGGCCTCTCAGCTGATCAAGCAGTGGACGGGACAAGGAATTAAAACAGAAACTTGGGAAATGGGACAGTACTTCAAAAAGGCCTGCGCTAGAAAAGAACTTCGCCCCATGTTCCTTGAGCGCTATGGACACCGCGGACCAGGAGAACTGGATCTCAATTCGAAACGATGGATTGAACTGGGTGAAGATGCTTTCTACGATTTGACTGAGGAAGAATACAAACTGTCTAAAAGTAAACACAGCTTCATTGATGTGGAAAAAGAAATCGATGGATTCAAAACATTTAAGAAGGCCATTCTTCAGGATGAGTGGAAAATTCTAAAGGATCTTTTGGAACTTCGAGAAAAATGGAAAATGGCACTCTTAAAACCGTTTTGCCATATTCGCTTCCTTTTACTTGAGAAAGCGAAACGCTTGAATCTGGAAAGCCCAGAAGACATCTTTTGGTTGAATCTATCAGAGATCAAGTCATTCAATACTGAGACTCCTTTGACAATTAAACGCAGAAAAGAAAAGGCCAAGGCCTTCGATCATTTTAATTTTTCAATGGTAACTTCTTTAAAAGAAATTGAAGACATCGTTGAAGGTAAATCGACTGGCGATGATCAGCTTAGAGGAGAAGGTCTCTCTCCAGGACTGGTCAAAGGAACAGTCGTCGTCGTTCATAATCCTGAGAATATGAAAGATATTGAATGGCCGGAAAACCCGATCCTAGTGGCACAATCGACAGATCCGGGCTGGACCCCATTGTTCATCAAATCAAAGGGAATCATAGTAGAGCGTGGTGGAGTCCTTTCTCATTGTGCCATTGTGGCCAGAGAAATGGGAATTCCCGCTGTAAGTGGCATCATGAAATGTCACCACAAGTTTAAAGGTGGAGAAAATGTCTGGGTTGATGGAAATACTGGCACAATTAAACTCGAGTCCTGAAGGTTTTGAGACGGCAATCGTCCCAACAATTTTGTTACCACTGGCCTTTTTAAGTACAGGGATCTCTGTGGTCGCAACTTTCATCGCCGGACTCTTTGGCGTCAAACTTAAAGCTGAAGGTCCAAAAAAACTTTTAGAAGTACTTCTTAAACCAAAAGTCTTGATCTCAGCGGCAGTCTTGAATGCCGTTATTTATGGAGGCATGCAGGGCTATCAGTATGTTAAAAATGGTCCAGTTCCTTTCTTTATTCAAAATTTCAAGAATGGAAATACCGCTCTAAATATTGAGGCCGATACAACGGATAAAGATCTTCATTGGAAACAAAATCTGGAAGAAGGAATTTTTACAGAAGGTGAAATTGTTGGTGACGAGCTCTATGCTGGCAGTAAAGATGGAAATCTTTTTGTCATGGATTTGAAATCTGGCAAACTCAAAAATAAGATCTTTTTTGGTAAATTCATGTCTCCTAAACCTATCCTGTATAAAGGTCATCTGTATTTTGGAGAAGGACTTCACCACTCTCATCATATGAGAGTCTATAAGTTTGATCCTAAATCTAAAAAAGTTGTCGCTCATTTTGAAACAAAAGGTCACACCGAAATGATGGCGGTGACTGCAACGGTAGAAAATGAAGACTATCTTTTTGCTTCAGCCGGTGGTGATGGTCTTTATGCTCTCAATCCCCACACAATGGAAAAGCGCTGGCAGTTAAATGAAGGGCACATGGACTCTTACCCAAGTATCTCTGGAGACTTCCTCTATATCGGAACAGGGGTTCCAACCGAAGATATCGGAGTCAAAAGACCCTACGCCATGAAAGTTTCTATCAAAACGGGAGAGATCGTCTGGAAAAAAGAACTTCCCCTCTCCACTTGGTTTGCTCCGATCGTTGCTGATAATAACGTCTGTTTTCCGATGGGAGAACTCCACGTGAAATCTGACTTGGGTGGTATTCACTGTTTAGATTTGGATGGAAATCGAGGGCGAAGCTTTTTGATTGAAAAGCCTATTATTGGAAAGCAAATCTCCTACAAGCAAAATATCGTGTTTAACGATTACAAAGGAACTCTCTATTCTTGGAATTTGAGTACTGGAATTCTTAATTGGAAAATAGAGCGCCCAACCAAGAAGTATGGTTTTTCAAGCTCCAGACAATTAGCAGGAGACAAGTATCTCTTTTTCAACAGGGATGGGAACGGAATCGTTTACAATATCGATTCAGGGAAAGTTCTCAAAGAATTCACTTTCAATGACAAAGAGACTACTTTTGCTGATCCTATCGTTCATGAAAATGGAGTTGTTGCCTTTGGTCTTAAAGGCACTGTGAAATACTATAAGAGCTCAAGTTTTAACTAGTTTGTGTGTTAGCGAAGCTTCTTCTCAAGAGCGTATTCACACCATAAATATTTGTAGCGTTTTTCCATATTTTTAGAGCAATCAAGGAGGCCATTTTTCCAGCAGTAATCAAATTCTTTACGAACCGTATCGCAAGTACTCGCCCAATCAAAAACCTTATCTTTTATCTTGTCACTTTGCTCATCGATTTTGACACCTAGTAAATATTCGCATTGAAGATCTCCATTATAGCTTTTGAGATTTTCTTTTTGACATTTACTAAGCCCACTTTTTCGACATTGAGCATATTCCGCTCGTCTCCCGAGACACATATACGAATAGAGTTTTTGCAACTCTTCCTGACTCATGGCCCAGACATCTGAAACACAGAGAAAGATGACAAATGTAGAGATAAGACTTTTTTTCATTTTTCCTCGAATTCTTATTATACCTCGAAAATTTGCGT
>SBGE01000011.1 GCA_006226755.1 Deltaproteobacteria bacterium
GCTCAAATTGCACTAATGGAAAATGGAATAAATGTATTTTCAGTTGTCGATATTCACTAAGTCCAAAACGACTAATATTTTTATTGAATTATTAGTCACTTTAACTATTTGCGCATGTTCCAGTGATAAGGTTAGTCTTTATGAACCCACCCCTTATTATTTGAATATTCCTACAAATTATCCGACGATGGACATTCCTGAAAATAACCAAATGACATATGAGGGAATAGAGCTTGGAAGAAAATTATATTATGATAAAAAGCTTCATCCGAATCAGAGTATGTCATGCTCTTCTTGTCATAATCAACAAACATCTTTTACCACTTTTTCCAGCAATAGTCTCCCCCATATCAATTTAGGATTTTACGATAAATATTTATGGAATGGTCAGGTTGAAGGAACACTTGAAGATATAATGTTGTTTGAAGTTGATTTCTTTTTTCAAACAAACTTAGATCTACTAAGAGAAGATGATGAATATCCTAATTTGTTTTTTAGAGCATTTGGTTCAACGGAAATCACATCAAAAAAAACGGCGTATGCACTCGCGCAATTTTTAAGGACTGTGAATTCGTTCGAGTCCAGATATGATTTGCAACTTCAAGGTCTTGCAACGATGACCCCTGAAGAATGGGATGGATTTGATATTTTTTATACGGAAAGAGGCGACTGCTTTCATTGCCACAGCGGTGTATTATTCACAGACAATCTGTTTCACAATAATGGTCTGGATATAAATCCATCTCTTGGGAGGAGCGAGGTTACATTTAATCCTTCAGATGTAGGGAAGTACAAAACACCAACACTGAAGAATATTGAATATACAGGACCTTACATGCACGATGGTAGATTTCAATCTCTTGAAGAAGTGGTGGAGTTTTATTCAACTGGTTTAAACTGGTCATCTACTATTGACCCACTTATGATAAATGTTGGCTCAGGTGGTGTAAATTTAACGTCAGAAGAGAAAAACAACCTAGTGTTATTTCTTAAAACTCTTTCCGATGTTGAATTTCTTAACAATAGCAATCTTTCAAATCCTAACTAGACAAACACGTGGACAAGTCAACCTTTTTTATGTTGTTTTTCGTATTCTCGATATTTTTAATTGTTTTTTATTCTTGTTCCGAACACAGCGATTATGTATCTCCATTAAAAGCGAAATGGGAAAAGGCAATTCCTTATCAAAATCCTCCACACGGATTATCCTCAATTAGCGCTGAAAGTTGTGGAAGTTGTCATCAAAATCACTATAACGAGTGGAAGAGATCAACTCATCGATTTGCTTGGTTAGATCACAATTTCAAGCAGAAATTAAAAAAGACAACAGTCCATTCTTATGTCTGAATTGTCATATTCCATTGCAAAATCAACAAGAAGAACTAGTACATGGATTGATAAATGATAATATTTATACACCGAAAACGACTAAGAATTTAAATTATGATAAATCTTTGCAATTAGAGGGTATTACATGTGCGGTTTGTCATGTAAGAGACGAACAAATTATAGGTCCCACTGGCACAAAAAAAGCGCCTCACTCAACGAAAAAGGATTCCGAATTTTTATCAGAGAGATTATGTATTTCTTGTCACAACGCGAGTGCAATTATCACTGAAGAACTAGTTTGTAGCTTCGAAACTGGTGATGAATGGGTAGCGTATTCAAAAGTAAATGGAAAAACGTGCATAGATTGTCACATGGTTGTAACCAACAGAGAGATAGTCACGGGGTATTCAACGAGAGAAAGTAGATTCCATACTTTTTCAGGCTCAGGAATTCCTAAAACATCAACTCATGAACCTCAAGCATTAAATGGACTTTCGATAAAAATGAATCCTTCCAAGAACAGACTGCGGACAAGTGAATTATATCGAGCAGAGTTGACTTTAAGAAATGAGTATGCTGGACATAAAGTGCCCACAGGAGATCCTGAAAGATTCATTGAAATTATTTGTGAATTACAAGACGAAAATCACAAAATAATTGGTTCTAAGCGCGATACTATAGGTGAAAAGTGGAAATGGTATCCAAATGCTCAAAAACTAAATGAAAATAATTTGAAGCCATTACAGCAACATGTGACTACGTTCGATTATGTTTTTAAAGATCCAGGCGTGTATAAATTGACGTTTACCGTACTGAAACACAGACTTGACAAAAAATCTGCGCATTACAACAAATTGGACGAATCTTACCCTCTGTTCATAGAGATTTATAATGAATCTAGTAGTATTGAAGTAAAGTAGAAATAACTAAATAGGAAGTACTAGCACATATGCCTAAACCATCTATTCATGAAAAAAGAGAATGCGTCGACTTTGTCGACGCATTCTTGATTTTAACCACATTTACTATGCCCGCAACTTTTACATTTTAGGCAGCCTTCCTCATATATAAGGCCATCAGGATCATTGCATGCTGGACACAAATGATCGGGAGCAAGCGTTCCGTCCGCAATATACTTTTTTAGTGCTCTTGCAACTCCGTTTTTCCAGGTATTAATATTGTCGTGATGCAAATCCAGATTTGTAACCAAGTCAACAACATAAGGAAGTGGCATTCCATGTCTTAATACACTCGAAATTAGCTTTGCGTAATTCCAGCATTCTTTGTCAAAGGAACGTGACAACCCTTGGATAGTGACCTTGTATGCTTCTTTGTCACAATACTGAAAATCGTATCTGGACTTACCGCTTTCGGATTTATTTTTGAGAATAAATCCCTTTTCTACGAACGTGGGAAGATAAAATGAATCTTCTGCTCTACCGGTAAAGATTTCATATGGCCGATCATTTAATAAACCAACAACTGCAATCCACTTTTCATGGTTATTATTGAATCTAATAACTTCAGCTTCAAGAATATCAGGACGTTTAGGAGGTTTAGTGTCCAATATTTCAGAATGAGTAGCTTGTGCATCTTCTTTACTGACGATTACTCCTGATCTTGATCCATCCCGATATACTGTTATTCCTTTTAATCCTTGTAACCAGGATTCAAGATAAATATCACTAACCCTTTCTTTTGATACGTCATTTGGAAGATTTATCGTAGAACTAATGGAGTGTGTCACGTACTTTTGGACAATGGACTGTATTTTTATTCGTTGATGCCAATCAATTTCAGGTGCGGTAGCTCCAGCGTACGGACTTTCAGCAATGGTCTTCTCTGGATAGAGATCCATCCATTTTTTTAATCCAGGATGATAAACATCGAATTCCTGCCATTTATCCCCCATATCATCAACAAAATCTACTTTATCATTTTCGTCTGTAATTTTTCGTCTTCGTGTGTAATGAGTCATGAAAACAGGCTCGATTCCTGAAGAAGTTTGAGCGAGTATACTCAAACTACCAGTGGGAGCAACGGTACTAATCGAAATATTTCTTCTGCCGTGATACATCATTCTTTGATAAATTTCGGGAAATTCCTCTTCAAGCATTTGAATAAATTCAGATGTTTTTTCAATTTCTGGGTCGAAAATGTCAAAGTTGCCTCGCTCTATAGCCAAATCGATAGAACTTTCGAATTCAGCTTTGCACTTTTCACGCATTATCTTTTCGATCTCGGCTATCGCATCATCTGAGTCGAACTTTAAGTTTAATGCTGCTATTGTGTCTGCCAGAGCGGTAAAGCCTAAACCAGTTCTTCTGCCCTTGACCCCGGTTTCTCTTAGTAGTTGCCATGTTTCAATTTCATTCTGTTTTACATCATCAGGCTCGGGATCAGTTTTAACCTTATCTAAAATTTTATCGATCGACTCTAATTCTAAATCGACAAGATCATCCATTAATCGTTGAGCTTCATAAGTTACTTCATAAAACCTTTCAAAATTAAATGTCGCATCTTGAGAATAGGGCTCGTCGACAAAACTCAATAGGTTTATAGCGATTAGTCGACAACTATCTCCACCTTGCATCGCAATTTCAGAACATGGATTTGTCGAAGTATTTTTAAATCCAGGGTAAACTGAAGATGTTGAGTAGTGATGTTGCCGGTCCCAAAAGATAAGACCTGGTTCTGCAGTGTTATGAGCACAATCGATGATCGTTTGCCACAATTCTTTTGCTTGAATAGTTTTTGTATAAATTGGTTCATGAGAATCAATAGGCCATCGATGAGTATATGAACCGTCTTTTTGCACGGCTTCCATGAATTCATCTGACAGTCTTACCGAAATATTTGCACCGGTTACTTTAGAAAGGTCTTGCTTTACTGTAACAAAATCCTCTATATCAGGATGAGCAATATCCATAGTTAACATTAAAGCACCTCTTCTACCATTTTGTGCTACTTCACGCGTAGTGTTAGAGAATCTATGCATAAATGACACAGCGCCAGAAGTTGTTCCTGCGGCATTTTCAACAACAGAATCTGCAGGTCGCAATGATGACAAGTCAATACCAACCCCACATCGTCTTTTGAATAGTTGAGCTAATTGTTGATCTGTTTTAAAAATACCACCATACGAGTCTTCAATTTCAGGCATCACAACACAATTTGACAATGATGAAAGCATGTGGTCATTTCCAAGTCCGGACATAACACTCCCCTGGGGAATTACATATTTAAAGTCTTTAAACAGATTGTAAATCGCTTCATTAGTTAATTTCTTTCTATTTCGTCCATATTCTGAAAGATGCTCCTTATCATAATCGAATGAATTTGCCATGAATTTATCTTCCATACGACTAAATTCCTTAGCCATTCTTCTATGCATTTGATCTGGAGATAATTCAAGATATTCACCGGCTTTATTTTTCATGGCGTACTTATTCATCCATGTTGTAGCGGCTAATTCATCTCCTTTAAAATACTTCAAGCTATTTTGAAGTACCTCTTCAGCTGAAAATACTGGGGATTTGTCTTTTGCGTCAGAATTTTTTTTATCTGCTATCATAACTTCTTTAATTAATAATGGTAGCTACTAATTAAATTCAAATTCTATCCTGTTTCCTGAGTTTTTTCTCCATAGAATACACAATCTGCTGTGTAATCAATCGACTGTATGATATATATCAATATTCAAATCATCAAATGCCATAATTTTATAGTTTAATTGGTTGTCTACTAGAAATGCAAATTCGGACGTAAT
>SBGE01000206.1 GCA_006226755.1 Deltaproteobacteria bacterium
TAAAGGCCGATGAGGTCTTTGTTTTAGAAGAAGACGTATCTGATTCATTAAGCAAAACTCTTGAACTTTTCGTTACAAATGACAGCATCAAAATAAAATAATAAAAGAGCGTTTCACTCTGGCATGAAAATTTATATAAACAATCCTTAACTATTCTTTGTTTTAATTCGATAAGTTAGACAAAGGATATTCATTGAAAATACTCTATGCTGAAGACAATCTGGAGATTGCTTCACTCTTTCTCGAAATTCTTAATGAGAACTTTCCAGAGTTCAAAGTCTTTCATGTCGATAATGGAAAGAAGGCCATTGATTATCTTCAAAGTGATATTTTTGATCTCGTCATATCCGATTACACCATGCCTGAAGTAAATGGCGGTGGAGTCTTGAATTATATGCTCGACAATAATCGTGAAGAACCTTTTATCTTGATCACAGGTGAAAAAATTAAACTTCTCCCAGAGTTCAAGGGAAAAACCCCTACTGATAAAATGAAATTTTTGAATAAACCAGTAGATGAGGATGTCATTGTTCAAACAATTGCGAGAATGCTAAACCTAACAGATCATCTTCAAGAAGAAGGCAGCAGTATCCCTAAAGATAATGATTTCATTGGCATTGAAATCTCCAGAATAACAAATCTTAACTCGGCACCATGTGATTTCTATCTACGATTAAATGAAAGCAAGATGATCAAAGTCATAAATAGAAATGGCATTGAACTCCAAGATATCGTAAACAAGTATGACTCTAAAGGCGTTTCAAAACTCTACGTTGTTCAATCAGACTTGGAAGATTTTAATAATAGCCTGACTAAAAGAATTGAAATTGCATTAGATTCAAAAGAAGAACTTTCTACAAACTCCCGAGTAGCGTTGGCAGGTGATGCCATTATCACTGTTCAAGAAAATTTACTCAACTTTGGAATCAAAGAAGACTTCGTGAATCATGCTAATAAAATTGTTGATCATGTGCTCGCTACTTATTCTATGGACACAGGAATGAACAATCTCATAAAAATGATCCAAACAGCGAATGATGGATACTTTCTTCAACATTCAATGTTGACCTCATTCCTTTCTAATATCATCCTTAGAAATTCAGAATGGAACTCAGTTTCGAATCAAGAAAAGATAACTATGGCTTCTCTGTTTCATGATATCTCATTGAAAAATGGAGAACATGAAGACTGGGAATCGAAAAGTTTTCTTATGGGAATTAACAAAGACAATGAAAATATTCCAAAAGATTTCTTGGATCACCCTCAAAGAACGGTGGAATTATTATCAAAAGTCCCAAATATGCCGGATCTCTTTACGATTATTTTAGAGCATCATGAAAAACCAGATGGAACTGGATTTCCAAGAGGTCTTAAGGCCAATAGACTTTCTCCTATGAGTTGTATTCTTATCATGTCTCATCATCTATCTGATTTGATCGCCTTCAAACATGGAGAGGCCAAATTGGACGATGAAATGTTGTCTACACTAGATACTATCTACAAAGATGGACACTTCGTCCAATTGCTAAGCAGTCTCAAACTAGCTATATGAATTATTTGAACATGAATTGAAAGAGATGAGGATTTTTGCCGTCAAATCTCCAGATATAGGCATCCACCAAATAATGAGTCACATTCGGTAAAAAAAGAATTCCACACAGTGTCCCTCGGACCCACGGTGAGTCTTGAATGAATTGAACCGCACTTTCAGGAACAATCCAAGCTCCAAATGAAAATTGAAGAAAGATCAAATCCAAAAGAAAAACCTGAAATACAGCTGCAATAAAAACAAGCCCCCATGACTTCCAACCAGAGGTGATAAATTTTAAAACAGGGGGTGAATCATGGTTCTCAAGTTCATATTTTTTATATCTATAAAGCGCAATCAAGGCCATATATGGCATAGCATGAACGACGAGGAGTAAATCCATTGCCAAAATATGTGTGGGATTGAACCAGAAAAGATAGATAAAAGTTAGGATATTGGCATAAACCCAAATTATCTTTCCAGCAGGAATATCTACAGTTTTTGAAAAATGAAGCCAACTCCATCGCAATGCTGGAATTCCGACACCCGCAGTTAAAAAGAATGCTCCTATTTGATTCCAATTGAAACCATAAATACCTTCATAATACATAGGAGAGAGAAAAAAGGTTTTTACATAATCTGCGTCCAGTCTAAAGATGATGCTCAAGTCTGGATGGGCCCTAAAATGCCATAAAAAGAAAGGTACAAAAAAACAGCTATTCACCATCACCCGATCCCAAAAAGCGATCTTCTTGAAATGAACCTCTTGCTGCTCTGTTAAACTCCCTAAATTCATCTTGTGTCTAGTTCGATAAAGACTAATGATTCCATAGAGCTGTTTTACGCCGTGATAATAAACTGAATAAAAAAGAAAACGCAGAAGCATCTCTTTAGAAATAAATCCGAAAATAAAAATCACGACAAAGGAGACAATTGGAAGAAAAATCCAGAATTTCCTCTCATGTGTTTCCATGGTTTCAGAATCGAAAACGGTTCGATATAGAGTTGACCATGCATGAGCTCCATCAAAAACGATTTCCATTACAAACCACCAATAAAAAGGAGCAATGGCCCAAAAAGTGGCGAGTTCTGATTCAGTATGAAAAGGAATGAAAAAAAGCACTAAGCACGTCATCAAATAAGGTGACGTCAAAAACAAAAGATCAAAAGTGGCGTTTTTATACCAATGTGATTTCATTGCCTTAATTATAACACTGGATTGAAAATCGAATAAATAACTGAATTAACTAATGTCTAAATTCAAAATGTAGAAATTACGCAATCCCTTTTCATCATGAAAATTGCTAAGCACTTGCAATAACATACTAAAACGATAAATCTCTCACCATGAGAATTTAAATACAGCATGCCGATTTTCTCATATCAAGACGTGCTAAATAAGTTTCATCTTATTCGGGGGAATAGAAAATGGGACTTTGTTCGATAGAAGAAGTTCATCTTGAAGCGATCAATCCAAGCTTCAGGAATGACCACATTGAAGGTCTGGTAGAATCATTTGCACAAGTTGCACATGATATCAAATCACCACTGGCCGTTCTTGATACCATCATTACAACTTCAAGAGACATGAAACAGAATGAGCGTGATCTCATTCTTTCGGCCATCAAAAGGATCAAAAAAATATCCAGTGATGTGCTCAACAAAAGAAAAAGCATTATTGAATCCAATGAAGAAATATGTGAAGTGAATATTTCACAGCTCATTAATCCACTTGTTAATGAGACGATACACCTCATGAATAGTGTTCCGGGCATTGTCATTAATAGTAACGACTTTTTATCTAATCGATTTTTAATGGTTCAAGTTCGTCCAACAGAATTCAAAAGGGCCATCTGTAATATCATCAATAATTCTGTCGAGTCACTTGAAGGCTCTGGTTTTGTTGATGTTGACTTGCACCGTAGAGAAGATGAAATTCTAATTTCCATTATCGATAATGGAAAAGGTATGCCTTCACAAATCGCCAATCGATTAGGACAAGAAAAAATTACTTACGGTAAAAAAGATGGAAATGGCATTGGTGTTTTTACAGCAAAAAACGTCATTGAAAAGTATGGAGGACGTTTAGAGATAACCACACAACTGGGGAAAGGAACCAAAGTTGATATTTGGATGCCTATTTTTTACGCTGGAGAACTTTAAACGACCAAGCAGGATGTCCGCTTTCTGAAGGATGATCTTCAGTTTCAATGACATCCCAATTTTGAGTATCGACCCGAGGAAAAAATGTATCAGCTTCGCCAACAAAATCCACCTCGGTCAGATATATTCTTTGGGCAAGAGGGAGTGATTGTTTATAAATTTCTCCGCCACCGACAATCATTACCTCTTGCTCACCTGCCTGCTTCGCTACTTCAATGGCCTCTTCAACAGAAGAGGTCACTAGGCATCCGTTGACAGCATAATCTTTATTTCGAGTAACAATAATAGTCGTCCGACCAGGAAGTGGTTTTCCAATAGATTCAAAAGTTTTTCTTCCCATGATCATATGATGACCCATAGTCGTCTGCTTAAATTTTTTTAAATCAGCGGGAAGATGCCAAAGAAGTTGACCTTTATTGCCAATTTCTCCATTGTTTCCTATCGCTACAACAACAGAAATCATCAAACGGCCACCTCGGCCTTAATGTGAGGATGGGCCTCATATCCTACTAGTTCAAAATCATCATATGAAAACTCGAAGATATCTTTGACTTCTGGATTGATCTTCATTTGAGGCAAAGGCAATGGCTCGCGAGTTAACTGAAGCTTGGCTTGATCCAAATGATTTGAGTAAAGATGAGCGTCACCTAAGGTGTGAATAAATTCACCTGGTTCATAACCACAAACTTGCGCCACCATCAACGTAAGGAGTGCATAACTGGCAATATTAAATGGAACACCTAAAAAGATGTCTGCAGATCTTTGATACAACTGACAAGAGAGCTTATTGTTGGCCACGTAAAATTGAAAAAAGGCATGACAAGGTGGAAGGGCCATTTGGTCAATCTCTCCAGGATTCCATGCTGAAACGATATGTCGTCTCGAATCAGGATTTTCCTTTAGGCCTTTTATCAGATTTGCCACTTGGTCTACTGTTGAGCCATCAGGCCTCATCCAATCTCTCCATTGAGCTCCATACACACGTCCAAGATTGCCATTTTCATCGGCCCATTCATCCCAAATGCGAACTTTATTTTCTTTGAGATAAGAAATATTGGTGTCCCCTTTCAAAAACCATAACAGTTCATGAATGATGGAACGAAGATGACATTTTTTTGTAGTGACAAGAGGAAACCCTTCACTGAGATCATAACGAGCTTGGTAACCAAAAACGGAAAGCGTGCCAGTTCCGGTTCGATCGGCCTTTTCTGTCCCGTTTTCCAAAACGTGACGCATCAGATCCAAATATTGTTTCATGAAAGTCCCTCCGTGAATGAATTGTCTTGTGTGTGTCAGTTCATTTTAGAGGGCTTTGATTTCAGTGTAAATCGAACAATGCTTATAATATCTATCTTGAGTATTCAGGATA
>SBGE01000022.1 GCA_006226755.1 Deltaproteobacteria bacterium
TTGGATGCGAACTTCAATTTTGAAGGACTCAAAGGTAAAGGAGAAATTCCAAATTACCTTTACGTCTTCTCCAAGAGATCTATCAAGCAAAAGAGTTCATTCGCCATGAATGAAGTTCTCATGGGTCCTGTTTTCAGCAAAAATCAAAAAGATTCAACAATCAGTATGAGATGGGAAGGTGTTCTTTCTCAATTCAAAAAATTTGGTGAATTTGTTCAAGAACTTGAAGGACTTCAAAAAACCAAGCCTTTGGCGGAAACTCCTATTTATCAAAGAGAACTAGGTGACGGACTTTGCTTCGACTTCCATCAAGATGCCATTTTTGAAGGAAAACTTCTCTCTGCGACCAATAAAGATCCTTCTCAGGTAACACATCCAAATTTCTTTAGAAATTTGACCAAAGCTTGCTTACCACTTGATCAGTTTTTTCAGATTGAAGCACTTCAACCAGAACAAGAGAAAGATTATTCCAATACTCAAAGCTTACTTGGAATAAGATTCAAGGCCGAAGAAAGATTCCCGTTTGTCTTGGTTGTTGATCATAGAAACCAGGCCAATATTAAAATTGAAATCATCAGCTCTGATTCATATAGGGCAAAATTCCAAGATAATGGATACGCTTACTTCCAGTATTTTGGATTGCTTCCTAAAATCAGTCCGATCAATATCAATATTTTTAGAGAATTTTTCCAAACTAATATCGGTCACCAAGTGATTCAGCTCAGCCTCCATGGTGGTCTATCAAAGACCAAGGCCAAACTATCTTCGTTACTGGTACCTCGTTTTTTCGAGACGACTTCTGAACTTCCACCTCATGTGGATTCAGCTCTTTCTTTCCTTGAATATAATGCTAAAAACCTGCTCGCCAGCCACCCAGATAGCATCGAACAAGAATTTGAAGAATGTAAAAAGACTCTTATGTCTCTTTCTTCAAGACATCCTTGGCAAGCTATGAGCAGACTTTCTTGGTTCAAATACAATATTGAAGAATGTTTAAAAGAATTCAGAAACACTAAACCTGGAAGACAAGTCATCGATTACACCAATCCGTTGGTGAAAAATCCACTTCTCAAACTTCCAACTCAACCAGTTCTACCAAAGAATGAAGATGTCTATGTGGAGTTTAAAGCTGAAACTCCAAATTTGATTCATAGTGAGGCATCAAAAGTGGTTTTGAAAACTGATTCTGAAAATCCTCATCTGACTATCATGTCTGGAGATAAAGAAATTGTTACTCTTTACAGTGAAACCTCACTTCTAGAGTTCATCCAATTTATTGTGACTCACCACCTGGGACTTCCAATTTCTTCCATACTTCAGAACCTATATGTCCCGACAATAAATGACCTGAATTCGGTCCTTGAAAATTATAAAAAGCTTGAGAGCTCGCTCTCATCGATCCTTGTTCAATCTAGGATGCTGATAGGCAACTTGATTACTCAACAAATCTCAAATTCCAGACTTCTCTAAATTTTGTCGTGTGCTAAACTATCGGTATGACGACAGCCAACCTCCTCAAACTCCAAAAGAGTCTCTTCGATTATATGAAGAAGAAGGCCCTGAGTTATGAAGGAGAGCTTTCAAATGAGTTCAAAAAATACAATCGTGACCAAAGAAGATCAGCAAAAAGAGATTTTGAAATCTCTGATTTGAAAGAACTCCTCAAGTCCATACAACAATCTGACTTGGTTTTTCTTGGAGATTTTCACAGTTTTGATCAAAGTTCTAGAAACCTGGAAAGACTGCTTCGAAACTTGATCAAGACGAAGAGTCGAAAGCTTGCTTTGGGAGTAGAATTTGTTCATATAGAACATCAAAATGCTATCAATCAATATCTTGATAACCTGATCACTGAATATGAATTTCTAGAAAGTATCAATTATCATGAATCCTGGAGATTTCCCTGGAACCATTATCGTATCTTTTTTCAAATGGCGAAAAAGAATAACCTAAAAATCATCGCGCTCAACTCATCAGGGACATTAACTGAAAGAGATAATACAGCTGCTGACAACATTTCAAATTTCTTGAAGGATAATCCCGATACAATACTCCTTGTTCTTTTTGGAGAGCTTCACATTGTTCCCAATAAATTACCAAAACTAGTTAAGAAGAGACTCCCCTCTGCCAGAAACACCATCATTCATCAAAACCTTGATGAAGTGTATTGGAAAACGATCGAAGATGGAAAACATGAAGATGGTCAGATAGTCCGATTCAACGAAGATGAATTCTCGCTACAAACTTCCCCCCCATGGGTCAAATACGAATCCATGATCTACTGGTACGAAAATTTGGTTGAAGATCCTGAGTTTGAGATCCATGAATATATTATGGATACAGGCCTTATGGCCTTTAATTCAAGTGTTCCAGAAAACTTCCTCTATATTTCGGAGAAGATTTCTGATGCTCTCCAACTGGATATTTCGGTATCCGATCTTGAAGATTTCAATCTCTATGACGGAAGTCGCTTGGAGTATATGCTGGATAAAGTAGAGTCATTGGACAAAAACCCTCTACGAACTTTCTATAAGAAACTTTTGACTAGAGGAAGAAGCTTCAAACTTCCTTTTCGTTCAATACTTTATTGTCCAAGCTACTCAATCAATCGCTTGAGCTTTCTTGCAGGAATTCACATTCAGAATATTGTGATGCAATCAAAAGATGATGAGCACGAGAAAGTTCTAGAATCTGGAAACAAAGGCGACATCTTCTTGTATTTCATCTATCAGATGTGCATGGCCTACTTTTCCAGCAAAATCATCAACCCCTATCGAAAATGCAATCTTTACAAAGACATTCAAAAAGAATTGAACAGTTCAACCACAAGTGCGCTTAGAAAAAATATCCTTGAAACGACTCTAAAGTGTATCGATGCAAATGAGAGTCGAGACCAATTCGTAAAAGATATTGCCAAAGGAAAGACTCTCTATCACCTACATCAAGCATCAAGACTCATTGGATATTTTTTGGGAGATCTTCTCTACGATGAGTTCTATGCCAGAAAGAATCAGAAGCTACGTCAATTGATGAAAACTCTTTTAGAATGCCCTTTTAATGAAAAGTCCTTTGATTCTTTCAAATGGACTATCCTTCCAAGGGCAGATTACAAAAACCTGAAAAAACGCTTTTTCTAGACGTCTCTATTCAACGGTTTATTTTCATTGGCTTGATTGATTTGTTCAAGGATATCTTTCTTGGTTCCTCTTTTTAGGTCAACCAATGATCCTTTCTTCTCTGAAGCTGAAACAAAAAGAAGTTTGATTGTTGTTCCTTCAGCATTTCCATTTGCAGAATAGATGTTTTCGAACATGACCTTACCACCGAAGTCATTCATGAACTCTTTGCAAATTTCCAATTCTGCGGCATTTGCCTCTGGAGCATCTTGAATGGAGCCGATTCCACTTTCAAAACGAATGAATTCGTTTGAGAATTCCTTTCCGTTTGAACGCATTTCGAGTAGCACAGAACCACCGAGCTTCTTTAATGAGATCTTGATATTTTTTCTGCCATCTCTTTGCTCCAACCCTTTCAGATTCTGTGCAAGGAGATGGTAAAAGACTTGCTCGAGAGCTTCTTCCTCTGCTCTGACATAAACATCCTCAGGAATATCAAAATCCATGACAATGCCTTTCGTAAAAAGTCTGCTCGACATCAAATTCACGACTCGAGAAAGGACATGATCCAAATGAACATCATCACAATTTACGGGCTCAGTTGATGTTGTTCCTCTGCGAGTAAATGCAGCTGCCGTATCCTCTGTTTCAGAGTCAGTCCATGCTTTTTCAATTTGCTGTTCCCAGCTATTTTGATCATCACCTGTAACAAATTTAACTGTTCCTGTGTTATCCACCTGAATATTATCTGTAAAAATGTCTTCATGAAAATTCATGAAAAGGTCTGCAGTCTTTTGGAAATTATTAACAACCAAAGCTTCTGAGACAAGGGCGCCTATTGCAGCAGAGGTTCTTCCACCCTTTTCATTAAGTTCTTCAAGTGCTCTTCTTTCAATTTCATCACGTCTTCTAGAGAAAAGAATCTTTCTCCAAGTTTCCCAAACCATGAACGCCATTCCAACCAGGATCAACCCGATAAAAATAGCTTTTCCAGCATTCATCTTTTTCTGAACAGTTTGCTTATAACCCTCAATTTGAGATTGGATTTTAGAAACGTTCTCTTCAATTGTGACAAATCTCGATCCATAATTAGAAACTGTCACAGCTCCCACCATTTTAGCTTCTTCTGAAACCAATTTTTGATGAAACCAGTGACTGTCACTACTTACAGTATTAAGTATCTTTTCTGTATCAGAAAGTGTTGTTTCAAAATCTTGATTCAAAGAGGCCAAAGTTTCGCCAAAGCACTCTTCTGTTGTCGCCATAAAATCATTTGAGAGATAAAGTGATTTTCCGTCGCCCAAAAGTTTAGCTGTATATGAATTTTTAACTCTAGCAAAGCAAGTTGAAATACCTTCGTTTAAAACTGAAAGCTTGTCGGCTTGGCCCATATAGTGAAAAACAAAACTGGAAGTCACTAAGAGTAGAGTCGCAGTGGCCAATCCTACTAAATGTGAACGTTTTGCCACGTATTTAAGAAAATCCATTTTCTTCTCCTAACCCGTTGAAAACACGTACGGGGTCTTTGAGGGCGCAATTAGCCCACAGAATAAGTTTACTAATCGCACCATTAACGTCAAGTTCGGTCAATAATGCCTAGGTCAAGTTATTGAAAATATTATGTGAACTTATCTGGAAAGCTGGTCATTGAGGGAAAAGGTGCGATAAATTAGTGTCATGACGTTGAACTACCAAGAGAATAACTTCACTTTCCCCATACTTCTTTCGATTCTCACTCATATCTTTCTCTTTATGTTCACTCCCCAGTTCGCCAAACTTTTTCCGGCCAGACTCTCTAATGAATTTAAAGTTCCAGATAGAACCTTGAAAATTGAAAGAATCAGTCGTGAAGATTTACAAAAATATCAAAAAGTCAGAACCGTTGGAGTCAAAGACGGAGCCAAAAATACTTTTACCATGCCGACA
>SBGE01000168.1 GCA_006226755.1 Deltaproteobacteria bacterium
TTCCGTTTGTTGTAGCACCAAGTACTTGGTGAACAAGGCTTGATCCGTCAGTCCAGATTGTTGATCCAAGACCACAACCTTGAGCTTGGTAAGAAGCAGCTTGAGCAGAAGCGAATCCAAGAGCGATAACAGCTAGTAGAAGTTTTTTCATTCAAATCCTCCATGATGAAAAATAAAATTATGATGGGTACAAGGCTAACACTATGTTGTGATGACAACAACATGAAGGAAGTATTTTCTAAAAAATTTTTGTTGGATCAAATGAGTCAGACTCTGAGAATGTAGCCGCGAGACTTGATCGTCTTGAGATTTTTTGAAAAAGGGTGGAGCTTTTTTCTCAAGTTAGAAAGGTGTGTGTCAATGTTCTGGTTTTGAACATGAACGTTTGGCCAGAGCATGTTTGAAATATACTGACGATCAAA
The DNA here is from genome assembly GCA_006226755.1 of Deltaproteobacteria bacterium. Lineage (GTDB taxonomy): Bacteria > Bdellovibrionota > Bacteriovoracia > Bacteriovoracales > Bacteriovoracaceae > M0603. The sequence continues at coordinate 423 of SBGE01000168.1, forward strand.
GATTTCATTTGGGTTTTTTGCAAAGAGTGCAATGAGTTTGAATTCAATTGGTGTTAATTGAATAAAGCTCTCCCCAATTCTTGCAGCTTGAGTTTTTAAGTAAAGAATAAATTCTTCAAATTCAATTGTTTCTTCTTTAAGTGAAGAGTCTTGCCCATCAACCGATTTTGTCGCTTGAATTTTATTAAGCTTGTTCACAATTCTTGCTTCAAGCTCTTTAAGAGAAACTGGTTTTGTAATGAAGTCTTCAGCTCCGAGATTCAATCCTTTGATACAGGCCTCTTCTGATGGATCTGCAGTAAGGAAGATAACCGGAAGATTGTGATGATCCTTTCGAACTTCTTCGAACAGATCAAAACCTTCAATCTTTGGCATGTGAAGGTCGAGGATAAGCATGTCTGTCGGTTTAGATTTCAAGAAAGGAATAACATCGGTAGGATCCTGAATAAGTTCAAGATCAAATTTGTTACCAAGTAGTTCTTGATAGCAATCGAGATTATCTTTCATATCGTCTACAATGGTCAGATGCACGTTATCTCCAGACTAAATAAAAAGTGCTTTATACTAGAACATTCAATTAAAGCTTACAATGTCTTTATGATTGACTGTTTAAACAGGAAAAAAAACTCAATTTATTCTTAAATTTTAATGATATAGCTTTGTCTCACTTAAAGAGAATGAATAAGTCACAAAGCGTCAACTGCCACACTAATAGGTCTTAGGAGGTCCAAGTCCATGAATTGTTTATCGTCGTTGAATACTGGAGATTTGATTTTGAAGCTTAGGGACTTTGCTCGAGAGCGTGACTGGGAGCAATTTCACACTCCTAAGAACTTAGTCATGGCCTTGTCAGTGGAATGCTCCGAGCTTGTTGAGCATTTTCAATGGCTGACTCCGGAGGAAGCACAGGATCTCAAAAGTGAAAACCCAGAGACGACTGAAAGAAGGGAGAAGGTTTCAGAAGAGGTGTGTGACATCCTTTTTTATCTTCTTAGGTTTAGCGATATCATGAACATTGATCTTCAAGAAGCGGCAAAAAAGAAATACGAAAAAAATGCAAAAAAATACCCCGCTGAAAAAGTGCGGGGTAATTCTAAAAAATACAATGAGTACGAATAATTATTTTTCGAGACCTAGCATTCCTTGAGTCAGTCCTTTATCGGCTTGACCTACAAACCAAACTGAAAGAAGTGCTTTTCCAAAATCTGCACCCTTGATGGCAGTTTTGCTTTGTCCATTGAAGGAAACTTCTGTTTGATCAGGAGTAAAAGTGATCACGATTTGCTGATCCTTTTTGATATCTCCCATGTATGAGTTGAAAGTTTTAAGTCTGTCTTTCAATTCACTTTTGTCATTTCCAGAGTTTTTGAAACCGTCATTCCAGGCACCAATAAGTTTTTCTCCATCTACGTCTCTTACAAAATGCATAACCACTTGCTTGACCATTTTGTCGTTCTCAAGAAATGGTTTATGGTCTGTCATTTTTTCTTCGAGATAGAGTCCACCAACATAAACTTTGATTCCAAGCCAAGTGGCCTTTCTAATTCCTTGTCCATTTAGAAAAAGAGTTTTTCCTGCCACTGTTTTTGAATCAGGCATGTCGATGCCAGCTTTGGTTGCGGCTTGGAGGTTGAGAGTCATGAACAAAGATGTCATGAGAATTGCAAATACTTTCATGTTTCTTCCTTTACTTGTTTTTCTCCGACTTATCCTTTCGAACAACGGAGCGCATATTAGACAACAATATCTTTTTACGAATTCTAATATTTTCTGGAGTTATTTCAACCCATTCGTCGTTGTCTATCCAATCCATGGCCCACTCTAAAGTTCGAGGCCGAATGGGAGGGAGCGCAATATTTTCGTCTTTTCCAGCAGTTCGAACACTTGAAAGGTGTTTTTCTCTAACAGCATTCACGTTGATGTCGTTAACTTTTTTTCCTTCACCGATCACCATACCTTCGTAACATTCTTCCCCTGGTTTGACGAACTGCGTCCCAGAAGAAAGAAGATTGAAGAGTGCGTAAGGCGTCATCTTGCCTGCTCGGTCGGCGACCATACAACCATTTTGTCTGGCAAGCATCTGTCCTACCCAAGGTCGGTAGCCGAGGTATTCAGAGGACATCAGGCCTTCTCCTCGAGTGTCTGTAAGGAATGTAGAGCGGTAACCAATAAGACCTCTTGAAGGAATAACAAATTCCATTCTAGTTCGGTCATCGCCGAGAGGCATCATTGATTCCATCGTCCCCTTTCTGATGGAGAGTTTTTCAGTTACGGGACCGGTACAGTCACTTGGAATATCGAGAACAACTTTTTCAAACGGCTCATGAGTTGATCCATCAACTTCTTTAAGAACTACTTCAGGTCTTGAAATCATGAATTCGAAACCTCTTCGTCTCCATTCTTCAAACACAACGGCAAGTTGGAGTTCACCTCGACCAAGAAGTTTGTAAACTTTTGGATCGTCAGTTCCTTCATAGGCCAGGGCTACGTTGATCTTACTGGCCTCTTCAAGCAATTCTTCAAGCTTTCTTGAAGTCATATATTCACCTTCTTTTCCAGAGAAGGGTGAAGTGTTGACTGAAATATTAACACCTACAGTTGGAGGCTCAACAGTTAGCCTTGGAAGAGCTTCAGGTTTGGAGGTGTCACAGATGGTATCTCCGATATGTGGGTTGTCGAGACCTGCGATCAAGACAATTTCTCCAGCAGAAGCAGAGTTCACCTCTTCTGTACCAAGAGCGGAATAAACCTGAAGGTTTGTTACTTTGAAGTTCTTGTCTTTATCTTCACCCATACAAACAACAGTTTGATGTTTGTTGATCGTTCCTCTTTGGATTCGTCCAACAAGTAGTGAGCCTAGGTAGTTATCGTAGGCAAGGTTCGCAACCAGCAATTGAAACTCATTTCCTTGGGTGATTTTTGGGGAAGGGAAATAATCAGTCACCATGAAGTTCAAAAGATCTTTCATGTCTGATTTTTGATCAAGACCTTCAGTATTTGCCCAACCTTCTTTGGCTGATGCATAGATGACTGGAATATCGATATCGAAATCTTCTGGCTCAATCATGGTAGCTAGATCGAGTAAGAGATCTTCAACTTCATGTTTAACCTCATCAGTTCTAGCATCAGGACGGTCAACCTTGTTGATAATCAGTGCAATCTTAAGGTTTCTCTCCATTGCTTTTGTTAGAACAAATCGAGTTTGAGGAAGTGGACCTTCGGCTGCATCTACTAGAAGCAATACACCGTCGACCATCATCAAACCACGTTCAACTTCTCCGCCGAAGTCGGCGTGTCCTGGCGTGTCGAGTAGGTTGATTTTATATCCATCCCATTCAATGGCGCAGTTTTTTGCCGTAATAGTGATCCCTCTTTCGCGTTCTTGGTCACCAGAGTCCATTACTCTCTCAGCAATTTCGGCCCTTTCGTCAAAGGTTCCAGATTGGTGCAGAAGGCAATCTACAAGAGTTGTTTTTCCATGGTCGACGTGGGCCACCACGGCGATGTTCTTAAGTTTTGATGCATCGGTCATAAAAGTTCCATTGAATGAGGCCTTAATATGGCTCGTATGATAGTGTTTCCGATAAAATTTGTAACTATAATAGTAGGCTATGATTCAAGTAAATAACCTTTCCAAGCATTTCGGCGCTCAGATCCTGTTTGAGGATGCCTCTTTTAATATCTCCAAGGGGGAAAGAGTCGGTCTCGTAGGGCGAAATGGAATGGGTAAATCAACTTTGTTTCGTATGATTCTGGCCCAAGAATCAGCCGATGAGGGCGAAATCTCGATACCTAAGGGTTATCGGATAGGTTACCTCGAACAGCATATTGCCTTCACTAAAACCTCGGTACTTGAAGAGTGTTGTTTGGCCCTAGCCGAAGATGAAAAATATGATCACTACAAAGCTGAATCCATCCTTATGGGTCTAGGCTTTTCAAAAGAAGATATGGGTAAAGATCCTGGAAGTTTTTCAGGTGGATATCAAGTAAGAATTAATCTTGCCAAGGCCCTTCTTGGAAACCCAAACATGCTGCTTCTTGATGAGCCTACCAACTACTTGGATATTGTTTCCATTATTTGGCTTAAGAACTTTCTTAGAAGTTTCAGCGGAGAAGTGATGATCATCACCCACGACCGAGAGTTTATGGACGATGTAGTCACACATGTCATGGGGATCAGTCGTAAACGAGTAAAAAAGATTAGAGGTAATACTGAAAAATATTACACTCAACTTTCTCAAGAAGATGAGATTTACGAGCAGACTCGGCAAAATTTTGAAAAGCGAAAAAAGGAGATGCAAAACTTCGTAGATCGTTTTCGTGCCAAGGCAAGAAAAGCATCTCAAGCTCAATCCCGTTTAAAGCAACTTGAAAAAATGGGAGATATGGAAGAGCTCTCATCTGATAAAGACATGGGATTTACTTTTCATTACAAAGATATTCCAGCTAAATGGATTATGCATGTTGAAGATCTGGCCTTTAGTTATTCTGGTAAACAGGAAGATGTTCTTTTTAAAGATTTAAAATTCAGTATCGGTAAAAATGATCGCATAGGAATCATAGGTAAAAACGGAAAAGGAAAATCAACTCTTCTCAACGTTATGGCCGG
>SBGE01000176.1 GCA_006226755.1 Deltaproteobacteria bacterium
CTCTTTTTACAATATAGATTCTGGTCTGAACACCTGGAATTCTGATTTTCTCATTCGCCCAAAGATCACGTCTCTTCAATTTTGGATTCAAGACTTTCAACTCTCTAACAGAGGTGTTGAACTTGGATGCAATCTTGATCAAGTTATCACCCTTGCGGACTTTATAAAAAGCAGGTTTTTTTGACACAGTCGTTCTGGTGATGATTTGTGTTTTAAGCTCTGGATAAATAGAGGCCATTGTTTCCATTTTTGATTCTGGAATAACTATATGTACTGGTCTCTTCCTTGTTGCTCTTACCGATCGGTACTTCACATCAGGGTTGAGTGTCTGCAATGTTTTGTACGATACACCAAGCTTTTTAGAGACATCTCTCAAGTCAAAACTCTTAGTCATCTTAAATAGATCTGCACTTGTATAGAATTCACCGTCATTTTTCTTAACATTGAATCCATATCTTTTAGCACTCTCACCCAACTCTCTTGCAGCAACAACTTTTGGTACATAATAAATAGTTTCTTTTGGAAGGAGTTTCTTTTTTACAAGATCAATATAGTCTCTACTGTTTCCTTTTCTGATCGCACCGATGATTCGATATTCCCCGGCATTGTATGCACAAAGAGCAAGTTCCCATGAACCAAAAATATTGTAGAGGTCTTTAAAATAAGCAGCTGCCGCTTCTGTTGCTTTATGAATATTTCTTCTTTCATCGAGATGATTGTTCACCTTCATTCCATAGCGAGTAGCCGTGCCTTTGATGAATTGCCAAGGACCTACCGCTCCTGCATGACTTCTGATTTTGGTGTTGTATCCACTTTCAATCAAACCGACATAGTACAAATCCTCAGGAAGACCATGGCTTCTAAACACTTGCTTGATAAGCTCTCTGTATTTTTCTCCATTTTGCATATGACGGAGAAAACGCTCCTTATCCCTCTTTGTGAAATACTTCATCCAAAACTTGTAGTACTTCGGAATATAAGTCAGGTGAAGATCAGACTTTGGATCAACAGTTGGATCCTCATCCCTTACTGCCTCTCTTACGATCTTCTGGGTTTCAACTCTTCCATGTTCACTACTTTGGACATGGCTTACTGATTGAACTTCATAATCTTGAATCACTTCGACAATAGTCTGTGGTTTCGAAGGAAGTGACTTGGGTTCTTCTATTTTTATTTGCTCTGCCTCAACTAAATCGAGATCTTCAAGATAGTTATCTGTCTTGATTGGTGTGACAGAAGAACAGGCAGAAATAAGAAAAATGAGAAAAAATATCGGGTATAGTTTCACTTGAACCTCGCAAATAGGAATTTCCCTTGTAATTTCTATGATATAGAGAATTACAACATCTGCAAGGGCGCAAAAATGTCTCTATTAAAATCCTGGATTGACGCCAACACTGAAACGGATACGACCATCAAGCTTTAAAGACTCTTTGGGCACTCCTTCAATGAAAAGCTTGACCTTAATGGTGAACTTTCTGTTGAGTTTGAGAATCTGTTTCCAGTTGTGATTATGGACTTTCATATCAATGCAATCACCTGAGCAAGCTCCTCTGTCTTTTTTCTTATCATAGCTAAGAACCAAGATTTCGTTAGCAGCTTGAGGTTGATTTGTTTCATCTTCTCTTACACGACCATCGTCTGTTGGATTGACATCTCTTAGGACTGTAACGTCAGATGATGGAGTATCAACGACTACGTCGTTTCTAACATCAGTTGCCGTGTCACCATAAATATCAATAGTGTCTTCACCATTGTTATTACTTCCAGCATTATCGTTAGTAACGACTCTATCTGGTCTGTCGTCATTAACTCGGTCAACTTCATTTGGATTGTCAGGAACTTGCTCCAACGCCATGATCACTTGAACTTTATTGATGAAGTTCAATCCACGAGTCGCATCATCTCCCTCACCAACCGGAGTATCTTCAAGACTTTCTGCGACTCTAAGTTTAACGGCCTCTAGAGAAACTGATTCAATATAATCGAAATCAACTTCATCAAGTTCAGCTACGTTAAAAACTTGTGGCTCGATTGGAACTTCCATTCCGTCGACACCAGAATCATTTGAGATAGTAATATCTGCCAAAACTTCGGCCAGTCTTTGAAAGACTCCACCGACAACTGGGACGTCGCCAATGTCGTTTCCAACACGGTCCACTTCTAGATTTCTAATTGGGTAATCAACAACGATAGGTTTTCCACCTCTTTGCTGCTTAAAAGTTTGAGGTGCAAAAGCAGGCTCAATGGTCTCTTTAGCACAAGAGATAAAAAGCATGGAAATGGCTAGAAAAACGATAAGTTTTTTCATGAGTCCTTGTTGTCTAAAAATGTAATGAAAGTAAGTGGTCTACCCGTGGGAGGAAATTACCAAATTTGGCGCCTTGGCGACAGATGGTCTGTATAATTTTCCCCCTCCAACAAACCAAGGCCAAACATAGCACTGCAAAACTGGATCGAAAAGCTCAGAAATGTAAGAAAATTGTCATCGCCCGGCCCTAAAGCATTGAAAACACGTTGATTTTGGGGATATCAGAAGCTCTCTTTTTTAATGTAATTTTTTCCAAATGGCGGACGGGAAGAGAGAAAGAAGATATTATGCTGCAATGCACAATATAATACGTCTTCTTACTGTTGTTTTTGCTCTCGTTCTGGCCCAATCGGCCACGGCGTCTTACTATGAAACTCTTCCAAAGAATGTTCGGATGATGGCCCTGGGATGGGTCAACACAGGAACAATCAAGTCGAGTTTTGGAACTAATAGAGATCAATTCGATTACTTTATTAGACAGGATCTCAATGCTGGTTCTGTGGCAGATGCTCACCCTGCTCTTCGCGCCTATTTTGATGAACTCAAACGAATTGATCCTGCTGCTTACGATGCTTTTAGTTTCGGTGAGTATGAAGGATCAGGTGAAGCAAATGTCGACGTTAAAGGACTTGGCTTCGCCTACGGAGTTACTAATCATTTAACTCTTTTTACTATTGTTCCCCTATGGGACGCACAAGTTCGAATGAATATTCAAAGAACCAAAGGCAACAACTATGCCGAAGTTCAACAGATATTAAGTAAGCATGGTAATACAAACGATACAGCTTTTCTTATGTCTCAAATTACAGCGAACTTTCCTGACGCCAATGGTGGTTTACTTCAGTCAATCATCATGAACAATTTTGGATATGAACCCATTGGAAATTGGAGTGGAACAGGTTTTGGTGATGTTGAACTTGGTACACTTTATCGTCTTACAGATGAGCTTGATATGGGTCTTGCCGTTTCAGGTGGTGTAGTTCTTCCTACAGGACGAATCGACAATCCAGATATTCTACAAGATGTTCCATTTGGAGACGGACAATTTGATATTTACGCTGAAGCAGGTGGCGGGATCACTCTTTTTAAAGGGAAATTGGATCTTGATACTTCTCTACGTTATACATATCAGCTTCCGTCCACAAAAACTCTTCGTATACCTGAAGATGAAGACTTTACTTTGTCGGCAAATAAAGGGGACTTCTACGAGAAGCTTGGAAACAGAATTACATACATGGCAAGTAGTACATGGAAATGGAATGACTGGTTCTCTACTGAAGCCAGATATGATTTTGAATATCAAGGACAAGCAACTTATGAGTCTCAGTACACTGATGCCAATAGAATTCTTGGTATCAATTCAGACTTCGAAACACATATGCTTGGTCTAGGGGCCAATCTTTCGACTGTGACTCTTTATAAAAAAGGAATTTTCGCAGCACCAGGTTTTATTGACTTCAAAGCAAAAACCATGGTCAATGGTCGAAATACACCTAAGTATTCAAGATACGAATTTCAAATCAGACTTTACTTCTAAGAATTCCGTTTGACTCTTCAACGAGATCAAACGGATCTTTTTCCAAGAGAAGAAATCCATCGAGATCAAACCAAGAAACATCTTTCCCTAAAAGAATTCCATAACTGATGGCGAGGCTGGTCTCCACCATACAGCCCAACATCAGCTTCAAACCTAAGTCCTGGGCCTGTTTCTTTTGCTCGAGAGCATGAAGAATTGAGCCAGACTTCATCAACTTGATATTAACGGCATCAAAACAATCTGCTAATTCAGGGCTTATTGATTCATTGGTCAAGCTTTCATCGGCAATAAAGGGAAATGGATATTTGCCTTTTAACAATCCTTGTTCACGATTCATACTAGATGGTAAAGGCTGTTCGACAAACTCAATTCTCTCAGCTGGTAACTCGTCCAAAAATCCCTTCAATTCATCGGCAGAAGAAAAGCCCTCATTACCATCAATCCTTATGCCACTCTTTGTTGATTCAAAAACTTTGAGCGTGAGAGGGAGTGACTCAACTCCAGAAACTTTCAATTTAATCGAGCTGAAGCGTTCGAGTTGAAATTTTTGAATATATTCATCAACTTCATGGACTTCCAAAATGGGAATACTGAAAGATGTTTTAACCTCTTTCAACGAATCAATATTTAAAATTGTAGCCTTGCTGATTCCCTTTTTTTTGGACAACCAATCCAACCAAGAACACTCAATACCAAAGCGAAGGGAGTTAGGTAATGTCAAAGAATCAAGAAAGCGAGAAAAGGCTGAAAAATCATCAAAATTTTGATCTTGAACCTTGGTGGAAAAAATATTGAAGCTTTCTTCAATGGAGTTAACCGACTCTCCATATCTGACATTAAATGCTGTCTCACCACTTCCCTCAAAACCATCCTGCTCAAACCGAATAATGAAATTCGTCTTCTCTGTTGAGGAATTCCTTGAAATTTTCCAAGTAACACGTAGTGGAAGTAACAATCTGGAGAGGGACCATTTCCCCATGGTTGAGCACCTTTTGTAATGGTAGAATTTAATGATACTAGCAACCTGTTCCAATGTGGAGTAAATATCAAACTAAATTTTGAAGTTGCCCTCAAATCTCTTGGCTACACAGTTGGGCTTTACTTCGCCATAAAAATATTTGGTCCTATTATTTGGGAATTCCTACAGGAAAATTTCTTTGGAAAGAAAAATCAAAGAAAGAATGATCTTGATGCCATGATCAGATCAAAAGAGGCCATGTTAAGACGTGGGGAAAGCAAGGCCTCCGGAAATGCAGTTCCCCCAGGAGCCGGGGCCCCAAGAAGATTTAAGACAAAAACCGAAGAACTCTATACCTTAGAATTTGAAAGTCTTTCAAAAAGTGGTGGCGATCCTGAGAAAAAAGAAAGTGCAAAGAAAATGATCGATCTTATTGGTAGTGGCCAATGGGGAGAGGGACCAGGTTTCCAGGAGATCAATAAGCTTGTGGCAGGAAAAATAGGAAGAGAACCTGAACTTTCAGTTCTTTCAAAACACATCAACTCCTTCCTCAATCGAGAAGTAGCACTCTCTCTCGACAGGCCTGAACTCCCTTCCTTTGAAGAAGTTAGAGAAGCTCTCGTAGTAAAAATACTCATCAATATACTGATTGAAGAAGCGAAAAATGGCGATGGACCCTTAATAAAAAAGATTTCCAGCCGCCATGCTGTTCAACCAAAGTCCGTCATAAATGCTGTCGATTATCTTGTTACCAGTTCAGCAAAAGGCAGTGTTAAAGACCTCATCAAAAAGATTTTGACAGGAACTGTGCCAAAGGTGACTCAGCTTTCAGTAGTCGATATAGAAAAAGGAAGTCACATTTTGAGTATGGGAGCAGACGGTAAACGTTTTATAAACAGTCCAACTTTGATGAAGATGATTGAAGATCAAGCATCTTTGTTTGAAAGCTTGACCAAACTCCCCCCCTTAAAAAACAAGAAAGACCTTAATGGGGCTTTAAAACTTTTAGGTCTTGGCAAGAACCCAGAAAAAGAAGACGTCAAAAAAAGGTACAAGAAATTGGCCCAACTCAAGCACCCAGACAGACTGGCCTCCAAAGGTCTCTCCCCTGACATGGAAAAGATTGCCAGTGAAAACTTCGCCGTGATTCAAGAGGCTTACCATATTATACTTGATCATATAGACAAGGAATAATCATGCCCAATAAAAAACAGGATGTGATTGAGCAACTCTCCTTTGAGTTGATTCATATTATAAGTGAAACCAATGGAATCAATCTTGATGACACGCTTGAGCTTCTAAGCTTGTCTCCAAAGATCAAAGAAAATCACACGCTCGAAAAATCAATTCAGGAATTCAAGACTTTGGTTTCAGCATTTCAAAGAGACGAAGCAGACATCAGCACCCTCTTAGGGCATCCAATGAGTGATGCCTTTTTCAACTTCTTCAAGAACTTTCCACTTCATTATCATGAGGAGCATATTCATCTGACAGGAAGTCTGTCTGCAGAGTTCATTTACCCAAGGCTTAAAAAGCTTCTCACAGGAAAAAACAAAAAAATCTATGAAACTAAAATCGTAGAGGTTTACGGAAAAGACTCTCTTCCAATTACAAGTGTCGAAGATGTAGAAAATTTGATTGTTTTAAAAGAAGGTGAAGAGTTTATGACTTACCTTCGTATTCTTTATCTTGCAAAACTCATTCTGGTAGACAAGAAAGCACATATCGATGCTGCTTACCATATGGCAAAAGAGCTTTACGAAAAATATAACGTTGGAAAAATTCGACTAAAATTTACTCTCAGTCGCGCAAGTAATGACTCAAAGGAACAGATTCCGGGAACAGAAGATGTCTCAGAAGAAGATGTTGTTTATGGACTCTATGAGGGCTTTATGAAATTCAAAAAGGAATATCCTCCTTTTGATTTTGTCCTCTCGCCTAGTTTCAGAAAAGAAGCCAGCTTCTTCGATGGTCAAAACTACGATACAAAAGAAGCTCATTTTCTAGATCAAGTGAACAAAATTCTCGAAATCAAAGAAAAAAGACCAGAAGTCGGAGCCTATATCAAAGAAGTCGACACTGTTGGTGATGAAAAGGGACTCTACAGGAAGGCCCATTTTCAAGAAATGAAAGCAGGACTTAGAAAACTACAATACAACGGATTTCGTATCCGCTCTCACCATGGAGAAACTTGGAGATGTCTTAGAAAAGGTGTTCAGTCAGTAGATAATGCTATGAACATCTGGCATATAGACACGCTCGAGCATGGTCTTTCTCTAGGTATCAACCCAAACTATTACTATCATCGTCTGTATCAGAGAGCGATAGACTTCAATCGCCGTAACGAGTCCATTCCTAAAAAGACGGATTTATACGAAGAACTACAGGACATGGAATGGCACGATAATATTGTTAAAGAGAAACTCTTTGCAGGAGAAACTCTGACTGATGAAGAAGAAAAAAGTTTCATCAAAACAAAGTTTCATACAGCGAGAGAAGTTGAACATTATCAACATGACGTTCTCAATAGAATGATCAATAAAAAAGTCAGCTTAGTAGCCCTCCCCTCTTCGAATCTTAAACTGACAGGGTGTTTTCCAGATTACAAGGACCATCCATTCAGTTGGTGGGAGAAGAAAGGTGTCAGACTCGGAGTCGGAACTGACAATTACATCACTCTTAATACAAATTACATCCAAGAGTTAATGATTCTGCTTTATTCAGATGCTTCCAACCTAAAGATTACAAAACTTCTCATGATTGCCACTAAAGAAGAAAGAAGACCTTATATCTCCCATCTTCTTTGGGATATGAGAAAAGATCTAAGAAAAAACAAGTAATCAAATTTTTGATGAAACAGCTTCGGGTCTGATATCAACCATACACTTTTGCCAGACTTCTTGAGAACATCCTCCCCTTCCATCTTTTGAACATGGACGGCAAGGAAGATCTACTTCCAGTGTTTCTATATTCGAATTTGTAGGAAATCCAAAAGCAGTAGGTCCAACCAAAGAAAGACCTTTTACACCCAAAATATCTGCGACATGGATCAAACCTGTATCTGCGGAAACCAAAGCATTGGCCTTTGAAACAGCATAACAACTTTCAATCAAAGACAATTTTCCTGCGAGGTTTGAAACTCTTTCCGGTGCAACTTGAACTAGCTCCTCACAGAATGTATCCGCAGGACCACCTAAAACGACAAAACGAGTCTCTGATTTTAAATTTATCAATTCTTTCCAATGCGACAGAGGCCATCTTTTCATTTCCCACGCAGCAGAGGGAGCCAGGCAAACAAAGTTTTCACCTACGAGTTGGTCAACCTTAGTCGTTACTTCACTTGAGAAACTCCATTGTTGATGAAGTTCTGAATCAGGAAGTCGCAAAGGTTCGAGGTAACTTTTCATACCTCTAAACGGCCAAGGAAATTTATTGATCCTAAAAGTGAACAATAAAATTCTTTTCCAACGACTCTTGGGTCGACTCACGATATGAATACCTAAGAAGATCCATCTTAGGATGGCAGAGCGAGTGTTTCGATGAGCATCATAGATCAATTCATAGCCTTCAGACCTCAACTGAAACCCTAATTTTATTAACCCCAGGAGACCTGATTTTTTATCAAATGAAATGACGCGATCAACATAGGGAGAAAGAGTTACCAAGTTAGAGAACTCGCTTCTGGTCAGCCAATGTATCTCCGAGTCCGTTGATCGAGTTTTAAGAGGACGTAAAACACTCATGGCCTGCACGATGTCTCCAAAACTCGAAAAACGAATGATCAGAATCTTTTTCTTCATCCTTACAATATAGAGTATCTCTCTCGGTTTTTAAACTTGAATTACACTTCGCGACATCTCTTTATTTGTCCTTCAAATGAATATAAAATTTCAGGAAACCAAAATCTCAATGGAAGAGTCATGAACGCACTTATTCCCCTTTTTCTTCTCTTAGCGAGTCCTGCATGGGCCGTTCAAACAGTAACGCCCGCCGACGGAAAAGAACTCGGCGACCGCGGAAAAATTGTCATTAATTCATTATGGGAAAGTGCTGGTCATGAAGCTGTTATTCCACTACCAGAACCAACACCTGAACCAATCCCTGAACCAGAACCGCAACCTGATATACAACCAGTTCCAACAGTAAGACCAAAGCCAGTAGAACCTGCCAAGAAAGTTGTCAAAGTACCTACCCCAACTCCAACAGCTGTACCAATTAAGACTTTAACTCCTGGGCAAAAGAAAATTCAGGAGATATTGAAAAAGAATAAAGCAGCTCTGAGTAAAAGAAATCAAGAAGAGCGATCTAAAGCGATCGAAGAGAGAGATCAACAAGAGCGAGATGAGTTTGACAACAATTCAATGAAAGGAAAATACCTCAATCAGTTGGCCAAACTTAAAAAACAAAGAGACCAAAATCTGACCACATGGAAAAACAAAATTGAGGAAACCTACAAACAGTGGGCTAAGGCCAGAGAACAATTCATAAAGGATCTCCCTGAGTACAAAGAAAACACTATTTCTTTCGAATCTCCAGCGATCAGTATTTCCAAAAAGAACCTTAGAAGACCACTTTCCAAAGCTATTAAAAGTGATTACCACGTTATCCCCTACAGTCTTGATGTGAATGTCAGAGACCAAGGGAGAAGACCAACTTGTGCTTCATTTGCAGGCATTAGGGCAATTGAGGTTGTCTTGGCTTCGATGAATAAAGCAATGGATTTGTCTGAACAATATTTTTACTTTGCAAGTAAACCAGGTTGTCAGTATTCCCCTTGTAACAACCGAGGAAGCTGGGTAAGGAAAGGGTTTGACCGCAGCCGAGCAAGTCAGGAACCTGATATTCCTCTCGAATCTTCTTGCCCTTATATCTCAACAGCTATTTCAGGTAATGAAACACAAATTCCGTTGAAACTGCCATGCCAGCAAGGAGTAGCGAAAGTTGCCAGCTTCTCAAGCTTGCAATCAGTCGATGGAATTTATAATGCCCTAAGTATCAATAGACCTGTGATCGCTGGTTTCAAGTTAACACCTAATTTTTATGAAAATGAAGGCCTGATTACCTATAAGGATTCATTGAAAAGAGGTAAAATGGATTCTCATGCAGGTGGACATGCTGTTGTGCTAGTTGGTTACATGAAACTCCCTCATAAATTAAGAGATGAAGGGAAAATTTGTTTCATTACTGCCAATAGTTGGGGAGAAGGCTGGGGCCGAGGTGGTCACAGCTGTCTGACAGAAAAATGGGTACGAAGTTACAGAGTTCCAAATGCATTTGTGAGCGTAGATAAAGTACAAGTACGATAGGAGTACACAAAGATGGCCTTTCAAGAAAAGCACCTAGCAAGTTTGATAAAAGTTGGCGTTGATCACGGTGCCAGTGATGTTCACATAAGAACAAATGAGCCACCATGCCTGAGGATTAGAGGAGATTTAGTCCCTGTCCAGACTAAGAATTTTACACTTGAAGATGTTACTGACCTGGCCAGGATATTAACTGGAAAAAAATTAGAAAAGTTTACTGATTATAACGAACTCGACGGAAGTTTTGATATTGAAGGACTATGCCGACTGAGATTCAACTCATTCGTCTATAACAAAGCTCTTGGAATTATCTTAAGAATTGTCAAAACAGAAATCCCGACATTTGATCAACTGGGATTCAGCTCTACTCTCAAAAAAATCGCCCTCAGTAAAAGAGGTTTGGTCTTGGTTACAGGAGCAACAGGTTCTGGGAAAAGTACGACACTTGCGGCCATGATCAATTACATCAATAGAAAGAGACATGCCCATATTGTGACTATTGAAGATCCAATTGAATACGTCCACAATCAGGAATATTCAAGAATCACTCAAAGAGAAATTGGTGTTGATACACCAAACTTCAATGCAGCACTTAGAGCCGCTCTCAGGCAAGATCCTGATGTTATCCTGATTGGAGAGATGAGAGACCCTGAAACGATTTCAATTGCCCTTAAAGCAGCTGAGACGGGTCACCTTGTACTCTCAACTGTTCACACGACTGATGCTATCACAACTATCGGAAGAATCATCTCGATGTTTTCACCAGATGAACAAGAAGACGTTAGAAAAAGACTCGCTGAAAACCTCAAGGCCACGATCAGTCAAAGAATGCTTAAAGGTAACAAAAAAACAAATGTCGTCATTGCTCAAGAAATCATGGTTAACACCCCGGGAATCAGAGAATGTATTCTTGGCGACGAACCAATCTCCAGAATTAACTCCATTATCATGCAGGGGAAAGGAAAAGAAAGCAGTGGAAGCCAATCTTTCGATCAGCATATCATGGAGCTTTACCAAGCTGGAAAAATCAGCAAAGAAGTGGCAACCGAGGCCGCAACTTCTGAGTCTGATTTCATTCAAAAATTACTTATTGAATAGATTATTTTCGATCTTTGGCAACAATGGTTCCACCGAACCTGTCGTGGAAAGACTCATTGTCTTCTGAAAAAAAAGGCATAATAAAGCCAACGAGAAAGCAAACACCTATTGGTTTGAGAATCAATTCTCTCTTGATCGCTTGAAAAAGACCAACTTTGTCTGAATCAAAAGAGACAAGATGAGTTTTCGCTACCATTTTTCCAATACTTTTTTGAGTTAACCAAGTTAGACAAACCTGAACAAAAAAGTACATCACAGAAAAAGTCATTCCTATAAGGATATAATCCAACATTGTGTCTGAAAGTTCGAGCTTAACTCCACCTGCAGCTTCAAGTATTTTGAAAAAGTTCTCTTCCGCTATGGCCATGATTTTTTCATTTTTAGCTATGAAAAAGAGGATGGCTGTTACGGCAAGATCAATACCTCCTCCCATGATTCGCTGAGGAATTGTAGCAACTTTCATTGCCTGAGCTTCCTCTTCTTTCTCTCGAGCGATTTCTTCTTTGGATTTTTCCCGTCTTTTTCGTTCGGCAGGAAGAGCTTGCTTTTCTAGCCCAAGTCGTTCACTTTTTTCTTTTAATCTTTTTTGGCGAGGAGAGAGTTCTCTTTCTTCTTTTTCTTTTTTAAGCTGCTCTAAATACTCTTGACTGACTTTTGCGGTGATTGTTGCAGTCAAATCATCATCATGATCATCAGACATTTGAAACCCTTTTATTAAAGTCTATCTATTTTCTCTAAAAGTTCGTCTACTTTTTCTTTGGCCTCGTCACACTTCTGTTTCCATACTTCATGCTCCAGGCTTTCATCTCTATTCATCACCAAGTCACTGAGGGCCCTGGTTCTGTCATTTAACTCTTTAAGGAGCTGTACCGCCAGCTCCTCATCATCAAGAGTTTCAAGCTTCGTAATCACTCGATCCATTTCACCAGTATCGATCATTACTTCGCCATCCCAAGCTTTTGACCTTTATTGATTTTAACCATGTCATCAATGATATACAAAGCCTCTTCAAGTCCAGCATCAGTTCTCAGCTGCTTTACCCATTCTTCTTTTGATTTTTTGAAGTCTTCTTTCCAATGGTCTTCATCTTCTGCTTTGATGTCAACATTGCCTCTAAGAGACTTTTCGAAATTAGAAACCAAGATTTCCTTGTTTTCTTCTTCAAGTTTCAACTGTTTCGTCATTTTAGCGTTTTCTTCATCTTCTTTGAGGACTGTATCTAGATTCAAACTCACGAGAGTGTCTTCTCTTCTTGAGGTCAAGTAATCTACAGACTTTTGAATCATCTGATACTTTTTTGATTTCTTGATTCTTTCTTCACTTCTCTTTTTGAGAAGGGCCATGTCATACGCTCCCTTTTTCCAAGGAGTGTAATTTAGAGGCTTAACTTTGTCCCACTTGAGTGAATACTCCAAGTCCTTCTCTCTACTCTTGGTATATCCCATTGGATCCGGAAGAATGATATCTGGTGTAACACCTTTATATTGAGTTGAAGCACCTGTGACACGATAGAATTTTTGAATAGTAACTTTGAGAGCTCCCATACCAGCTTCACCAAACATCGCAGCGATAGGATTTCTATTCAAATCAAGAACAGCTTGAACAGTTCCTTTTCCATGAGAATACTCTCCACCAACGATTACAGCTCTACCATAGTCTTGCATGGCTCCAGCGAGAATTTCAGATGCTGAAGCTGAGAATCTATTGGTCATGACAATGAGTGGTCCATCATAAACGACAGAAGTATCATCATCTCTCAATACATCTATTTTTTGTCTATGGTCTTTAATCTGAACAATTGGTCCCGACTTGATAAATAGACCTGACATCTGTCTGGCATCTTCGAGTGCCCCCCCACCGTTGTTACGTAGGTCGAGAATTACGGCATCAACATTCTGCTTTTTAAGACTTTCAAGCTCTCTTCTGACATCATCAGTACAATTACGTCCGCCGCCTCCAAAATCTCTATAGAACTTTGGTACTGTAATATAGCCAACTTTTAGTCCAAGTTTATTGTGAGTAATGACACTTGACTTGGAATAGCTGGCAGCAATTTTGATCTTATCTCTTGTGATAGCAATTGTTTTTCTTGAGCCATCAGACTTCTTGACAGTCAATTTAACGATTGTCCCTTTTTTCCCCCTGATGTAACGAACGGCCTCATCGACACCCATTCCAACGAGATCAACCCCTTCTTTGGCCTTGTACTCATCCTTAACAAGAAGAATGACGTCATCAACTTCAAGTTCTTTTCCTCTCCAGGCCGCTCCGCCCGCAACGATGTTGACAACCTTAATATAATCACCGTCTTCCTGCAGTACTGCTCCAATCCCTTCAAGAGAACCAGAAATATCAATATCGAAGTCTTCCTTTCTCTTTGGTGGCATATAGACAGTGTGCGGGTCATAGATATTTGCAATAGCGTTTACGAATGACTCCATATAATCAATGTGATCTCTTTCAAGAAGTCTTTTAAAAATCTTTTTGTACTTTTTATCGATTTTTTCATGAGCCTCTTTTCTCATCTCAGTATCAGTAAGTTTTTTCTCAACTTTCTTTTTCTTTTTTTCTTTTTCTTTTTTGGTTTCTTCTTCGTTCTCTTTTTGTTCATCTTTGATCGCTAGGTAACGAGTAAGAGTGTAGTTTTTGAAGATTTTTCTCCAATGCTCTTTTGCCTCATCTTCTGAAGTAGCCCACTTTCTCTTTTCAGGATCAAGTTCTAGTTCTTCCTTCTTCGAAAAATCAAATTCCTTTTTGAAGTATTCCTCTCTTAATTTGTCAGCTTGAGCTACTCGCTTATTAAGAATTTTTTCAGTGACTTCCAACAGAGTCATTTTTCCGTCTGAAAGTTGATCATCCATTTGCATTCTGAACTTTTCGAGTTCTTTGATGTCACTTTGAAGAAGGAATTGCTTTCCGTAATCAACTCTCTTCAAATATTCATCAAATGCTTTTTTAGAAACTTCATCATTGATCACCATGGATTTGTAATGATAGTTCTCAAGAGCATTCTTGATGAGCATCCCTAATACTTTATCCTTCCTGGGATCGGCCTTTGCTTTTTCCTTAGGTCCAGCAGCAACAGCTTGGAACTGGGTCAGTGAAAACAACAATAGGAAAACCAAAAACTTTCTCATTTTAACTCCGTGAAATAGTAACAATCGTATCTAATCGACAGATACATATCTTTATATGATACGGCCGACGACAGTGGGAAAAAAGGGTGAAATTAAGTACTTACGCACCCTAGTCCGACCATTTTAATAAGTAAAAGAAATCACGCGAAATGAGTAGAGACTATTCTGAAATTTCACAAGAAGTTAACATTCCGTTCACTCCAATTCGGAAAACTTCAGCCTGATCTAGAGCGGCATTGAGATCTTCAGTGAAATCATTCTCTTCGATATACTCATGCCAATAATCATTCTTTGGCCTGATAACAGGAAATTTTGGAGCAAACATGGAACAAGCGTCATCATGCGGAATAACTGAAATATCGTGAGTACCAACTTTTTGAGAGAGAGCAATTGTCTCTTTTTTATTGAAACCGATTAAAGGTCTCAAGATTGGATAGCGACTCGTTTGGTCAACCAAAGAAATATTTCCAATCGTCTGACTACTAACTTGACCTAATGAGTCTCCTGTCAGCAGAGCATCAGCTTCTAGTCTTTCACATAACAAATTAGAACAGTCGACCATGTATTTTCTAAAAAATATTGTGCGATATGTTTCGCGACATGTTTTGGCAATTTTCTTTTGAACTTTCCCAAAAGGGACAATCCACAATTTACATCCCGATTGATAAGTAGCAAGAACCTTCGCCAGTTCAATAATCTTGTCCTTAACCTCTTCTCCAACAAATGGATAAGCATAAAAGAAAACAAATGTTTGAGTACAACCTCTTTTAGACATCAAATAGCTGGCAACAGGTGAATCAAAACCACCACTCAACATAGTAATAAGATGTCCATTGGTTCCAACAGGGAGTCCACCAGGAGATTTAATACTTCGAGTTGAGATATAAAAATGTTCAGGTAAAACACGAATATTAACTTGAACTTGAGGATTTCTAACATTCACTTTGAGTTTGGGACGAGCTTGAAGAATGAGATGCCCCATATGTCTTGAAATCTCCATACTATTTTTTGGATATTTTTTGAATGACCTCAAAGTCTCAACTTTGAAAGTAAACTCTTCACCATCATGACTATCGAGTTCTTCCAAAATAGGTTCTAATAGTCTGTCATAATCAAGAGGAATCTCTCTAACTGGAATCAACTCTTGAAGACCTGGCATTCTAGCAATAGCTTTCATAGTTTCATCAGAAAAAGGTGTTTCTGATCTGATCAAAAATCTTTGGGCCTCAATGACCAAACGATACTTTTTCTTATGCCATGCTTTTAGGGTAAGCTCTATATTTTCTTTCAAAGCTCTAAAATAAGATCCTCTGTTTTTTCCTTTAAGCCATAGTTCATCAACCAAGAGGGCCAATGTTGTGTATTCAATCATGGGAGGAAGCCTTTCAATTCATCAATGGTTTCAATGAGGTATGAACAGAATTTTTCAACTTCTGCTTCAGTATTATGTTGTCCAAGAGAAACTCTTAAATAAAACTTATGACTCTTCTCAGGCAGTCCCAAAGCATGCAAAACAGGGTTAAAGCCTTTGATCTTGCTACTACAAGCACTTCCAGAGGAAAGATAAATTTCTTCTTCTTCCATATGTCTCAAAATAATGTCAGAACTTATTCCTTCAACTTTCATCATCAAAATATGGGGAACCGTTTCATTATTTTTATAAGTAATAGAGATCTCAGCATGCTCCTCCAACATCTCTCTTATCATTTCATTAAGTTTCTCGCAGTGTGCGTAGATTTTTTCTCTCTTTGCCTCAATCAATTCAAATGCTTTTTCAAATGCAAGGACGAGAGGAGTATTTTCAGTACTGCTTCTAAGGCCGTTCTGTTGATTTCCACCGAGAAGAAGTGGAGAAATCTTTACTCCTTCTTTCAAGTAGAGTGCACCAATTCCTTTAGGTCCATAAATCTTATGAGCTCCTACAGAGTAAGAGTCAGCTCCAATCCTTGAAAGATCTACCTCGACTTTCCCAAGAGCTTGCATGCCATCTAAATGAAAATGACAATCAGGGAAGGCTTTAAGTAGTTTTGAAATTCTCTCAACATGTTGGAGGCTGCCTGTTTGATTATTCACATGACATAAACAGACAAGTCGAGTCTTGGCATTTAGTTTTTCAGAAAGTTCATTGATATTCCAAAGTCCGTCGTCACGATTTCCAACCGAGATGACTTGGATACCTTTGTCACTTAAACTTTCCACTGCCTGAACAACTGAAGGATGATCGGCTTTATTATAGAGAACTTCATCACCACTTTTAAGATCAAGTCCCAGAAGTAGTGTGCTGTTGGCCTCTGTCGCGGAACTGGTAAATACCAACTGCCCATCTGGAGCATTCAATCGTTTCAAAAACTTTGAACGGGCCTCATCAATCAACTTACGTTGAATCTTACCCAAGCGATGAGCTGCTGAAGGGTTCGCAAAATGTTTTTTTAAAGCGTCTACCATCACATCGAGAACCAGAGGATCGATAGCGGTACTTGCTGCATTGTCCAAATAAATCATAGCTATTCCAAGCGGATTATGCCTTCCTAGACACACAAGGTCAATTCAACGGCCAAACTTTACTCTTACCCACTTACCTCAACTCCATTATCATTGAAAATCAAAGTTTAAATGAAGGATGGATTATTTATGAGTGCCTATCTGCAGTCGCCAGATCTTTTTGAAAGCCACATCTATTTTCATACTGATGATGATATTTGGAAGGTTGATCTTTATGAAGAAGTTGCCCACCGTTTAACATCCAGTAAGGGAGCCAGTTTTAATCCAAAAATTTCCCCGGATGGACATCGCTTGGCATACTCCAGTCTTTCTGACGGACAAAATGATGTTTACCTCATGCCCTCAACAGGTGGTATTCCAAAACGACTGACTCATTTTGGTGACACAAGTCTTGTTGGCTGGAAAGACAATAAGCATGTGATCATAACAACTGCTGACTTTTCCTTCCATCCAGCGGCTTCAAATGCTTATCTTGTTGATGTTGAAACACTGGAAAGTAAACTGATCAATGTCGGCCCTACTCGATACATCAACTATGGCCCGAACAAAGAAGTCCTTCTTTGTAGAAACATGGGAGATCCCGCGAGATGGAAGCGTTATCGAGGAGGTACAGTTGGGCGAGTTTGGATCGACACAGCTGGAAATGGGAATTTTAAAGAAATTTTGAAAGATCTCCCCTCTTCTATCGCCTCACCTCAATTCATCGGGAAAAGAATTTATTTCATCTCCGATCACGAAGGGCATGGAAACATCTATTCATGTAACTTCAGTGGAAAAAATATTCAAAGACACACTCATCATGAAGATTATTATGTGAGGAAATTCAGTCATCATGATGGAACTATTGTTTATCAAGCGGGAGCTCAGATTTTTCTACTGGATCTCCAAGCTAATGAAGTAGAACTCATTGATATAGTAGTTCCTGTAAACGGAACTCATGCCAATCCAAGATTCGAGTCACCTTATAAAAATTTACAGGATTTCAGTGTCTCCCCAGAAGGAGATGAAATATTGGCACTCACCAGAGGAAATATTTTTTGTATGCCACCTTGGAGTGGAGCTCCGACCTCTATTGGGAACAAGCATGGTCTTCGCTACAAGAGACCGGATTATGTAACCAACCTTAAAGACCAGCAAGAAATCATCACTGTGGTTATGGATGAAAACACAGAAGAAGAAATTGTGCTTTTCAACAGAGAAAGTGGTGAGAGCAGAAAGTTAAAACTAAATTTCGAACTTGGTAAAACATTTGATTTTGAAGTCAACCCTGTTCATTACTCAATGGCCTTGATTAATAATAGAGCAGAAATCTGGTATGTTGATCTCAAGACAGGTCGAGGAATATTGGTTGAGAAAAATCCCAATATTGAAATGCAGACTGTGAATTGGTCTCCTTGTGGAACTTGGCTTGCCTATAAAGGAGCAGTAGACAAGTCAAAGAAAGGACTCATGGTCTGGAACTTAAAAACCAAAAAGTCTCAATCACTTATCACACCAGTTCTTGATGATGGACATCCAGTTTTTCATCCGGGAGGGGAATATCTTTTCTTCATTGGCCACAGAGAATTTCATCCAACTCCTTCTGCTATTCATTTTGATTTAAGTTTTCCATTTGCTGCATGCCCATATGTAGTTTCTCTAAAAAAAGGAACTCCCAATCTCTTTGATCGCTATCTTGATTATGAAAACGATAAAGATGAAAACGAAGATGGAGATGAATCAAAAGAGAAATCAAAGCCTGCAAAAAAATCTTCTAAGGTTATTAAGAAAAAAACAAAGAAGAAGGATGACAAGAAAAAGGAACTTCCTAAACCAATCGAAATAGATTTCGAGGATATTGATAACAGAATTATGCCTTTGCCACTTCCTTTGAATACCTATCGCGATTTGATGGTTACAAAAGATCATTTGTTTTATGTTCGAGGTGAAGTTTCTGCATACAATCCTCTAAAAGTTAGAATGTCTGAAGAAACTCTTGATTTGTGTTCATATGAATTCAAATCAGGTAACTCCACCACCATGCAAAAAGACATAACAGGATGGTCTCTTTCTAAAAATGGGAAATACCTCTTACTCGAAAGTGGTGACGAACTTCGACTTTTTCCAAGTGATGTAAAGCCAACTTCAGGAGAAGAATTCAATAAGAAAGATGGTTGGATTGATTTGTCTCGTATCAAATTCAGAGTTCATCCAAGAGAAGAGTGGAGACAAATGTTCAGAGAGGCCTGGATTCTCCAAAGAGAAAACTTTTGGACACCTGACATGTCAAAAATTGACTGGGTCGGTGTATACGAAAAATACCTTCCGTTACTAGATCGAGTCAACTCACGAAGAGAATTTTCTGATCTGATGTGGGAGATGCAAGGTGAACTTGGAACCAGTCACTGTTACGAATTTGGAGGAGACTATACCAGAGTGGATGTCTCCAATCTCAATGCCAAACTCGGTGCTGAATTTAAATGGGATAGTAAAGAAAAGGCCATGAAGGTTGTTCAAATTTTCAGAGGAGACAGCTGGATTACAGGCTATGGATCTCCCTTAACTGCGACAAGTGTTGAGCTTCAAGAAGGTGACTTAATCTATGAAATTGATGGTCAGACATTCGATAATCCCAACAGTATGTATGAATTTTTGGATGGGAAAATCTTAAGAAAAGTAAACTTGGCCGTGAAACGGAAAGGTAAAAAGGATATTGAAGATGTAGTGGTCCAATCCATTTCTTCAAACGAACTTCCTGCTTATCGAGACTGGGTTGAAAAGAATAAGGCCTATGTGCATAAGAAATCTCAAGGTAAACTAGGTTATGTTCACATTCCTGATATGGGATTCTTTGGTTTTGCTGAATTTTTCAGAAATTATCTATCAGAATTTCGAAAAGAAGGATTAATTGTAGATGTACGTTACAATGGCGGTGGAATGGTTTCACAACTGATCCTTCGTTACCTCTCACAACGTATCATCGGTTTTGATGAAACCAGACATTTCGGTCATGAACCATATCCAATGTATGCTGTTCCTGGAAGTATTACTTGTTTAACCAATGAGTATGCAGGTAGTGATGGCGATATATTCTCCCATTCTTTTAAATTGATGGGGCTTGGCAAGCTTGTTGGTAAGAGGACTTGGGGTGGTGTCATCGGAATGTGGCCTCGTTATGAACTAAATGATGGAACATGGACCAGTCAGCCGGAATTCAGCTTTTGGTTCGAAGACGTGGGATGGGATGTTGAAAACTATGGAACTGATCCTGATATCGAAATTGATATTAAACCACAAGAATGGGCAAAGGGACTTGATCCACAACTTGATAAAGCAATTAGTGTTGCTATCGCGGATCTTAAAAAGAATCCACCTCTCAAGTTTGACAAGTCGAAAAAGCCAAACCTCAAAGCACCAAGACTTCCAAAAAGATAATAAAAAAGGCCCGGACAACCGGGCCTTTCTTTTTTCACCAGAATATTTAATCTAATGCTTACTTCAATTTTCTGATTGTGTACTGAAGAATACCACCATTCTTGAAATAGTTGAGTTCATCTTCAGTATCAATTCTTGAAACAACTTTTGTCGATTGAGTTGATCCGTCAGCTTTGGTTACAGTCAAATCAAACTCCATTTTTGGAGCAAGAGCTCCACAAGGCTTCAAGGTAATAGTTTCTGTTCCATCCAGACTGAAAGTCTTTCTAGTCTCACCATTCAAGAATTGAAGAGGCATCACACCCATACCAATAAGGTTCGATCTGTGAATTCTTTCAAAACTTTCAGTAATAACAGCACGAACACCTTGAAGGATTGTTCCTTTCGCGGCCCAGTCTCTTGAAGAACCTGTTCCGTATTCTTTTCCACCTATAACAACAAGAGGAGTCCCTTCTGTTTTATACTTCATGGCCGCATCGTAAATAGACATTTGTTCACCAGATGGAATGTGTTTGGTATATCCACCTTCTACACCTGGAATCATTTCATTTTTGATTCTGATGTTGGCAAATGTTCCTCTCATCATGACTTCATGGTTACCACGTCTAGATCCATAAGAGTTCCAATCCTCTCTAGCTACCCCATTGGCTTCCAAGTAAGTTGCCGCAGGAGATCCTTTAGAGATATTACCAGCAGGAGAAATATGGTCAGTTGTAACGGAGTCACCTAGCACAGCAAGAAGTCTGGCATTTTCAACTGAAAACTCTTCTTTGATACCTTCTTTGATGTTCTCAAAGAAAGTTGGGTTTCTGATATAAGTCGACTTAGGATCCCAATCGTACATTTCACCTTTTGGTGCATCTACGGCTTGCCACTTATCATCTCCATCAAAAACGTTTGAATATCTCTTCTTATACATTTCACTTGAGATATGTTTGTTAACAGCATCGGCAATTTCTTGGTTTGATGGCCAGATGTCTTTTAGGTAGACATCGTTTCCATCCTTATCCTGAGCAATTACACCGTTCATCACATCAACAGTCATGTTACCAGCAAGAGCATAGGCCACAACAAGAGGAGGAGAAGCCAAGAAGTTCGCTTTTACATCTGGAGAAATTCTACCTTCAAAGTTCCTGTTTCCTGAAAGAACAGATGTAGCAAGAAGGTCATTTTCATTGATACATTTGCTGATTGGTGCTGGAAGAGGTCCAGTGTTACCAATACAAGTTGTACAGCCATAACCAACAAGGTTGAATCCGAGAGCGTCAAGATGCTGCTGAAGTCCTGACTCCACCAAGTAATCAGTAACAACTTTTGATCCAGGTGCAAGAGAAGTCTTAACCCATGGCTTAACTGTCATCCCTCTTTCATTGGCCTTTTTGGCAACAAGTCCAGCAGCGATAAGAACAGATGGGTTTGAAGTATTAGTACAAGAAGTAATAGCGGCAACAACAACGTTACCATTTTTCATCTTATAGTCAGCACCTTCCACATTGTACTCTTTGCTAAGAGCATCAGCAGGATAGTTGTATACATTTTTTGTAACAGTTTCAAAAGCTGCTGCTGCATCTTTCAAATTGATTCTATCTTGTGGTCTTTTCGGTCCGGAAATTGCTGGCTCAACAGAGTCAAGGTTCAGTTCTACAATAGAAGTAAACACAGGATCAGCTTCATTGGCTTCGGCCCATAGTCCTTGTTCTTTAGCGTAAGCTTCAACCAAGGCTACCGTTTTATCTTCTCTACCTGAAAATTTAAGATACTCAATAGTCTTTTCATCGATTGGGAAGAATCCACAAGTAGCACCATATTCAGGAGCCATGTTGGCAAGAGTTGCTCTATCAGCAAGAGAGAGGTCTCTCATTCCTGGTCCGTAGAACTCAACAAATTTCCCAACCACTCCATGCTTTCTAAGTTGTTCAACAACTCTTAGAACCAAGTCAGTCGCTGTAACGCCTTCTTTCAGTTTTCCAGTTAGTTTGAAACCAACAACTTCTGGAATCAACATGGTCACTGGCTGTCCCAGCATTGCGGCTTCAGCTTCAATACCGCCGACACCCCAACCAAGAACTGAAAGTCCATTGATCATAGTTGTGTGAGAATCTGTTCCAACACAAGTATCAGGATATGCGTGGGTCTCACCATCTTTCTCATTGGTCCAGACGACATCTGCAAGATACTCAAGGTTTACTTGGTGAATAATACCGGTACCCGGAGGAACAACTCTGAAGTTTTGGAAAGACTGTTGTCCCCACTTAAGGAATTTATATCTTTCCATATTTCTTTGATATTCAATTTCAACGTTCTTTTCGAATGAATCTTTGTCACCAAAATGTTCTACCTGAACAGAGTGATCGATCACAAGATCCACAGGTACAAGAGGGTTGATCTTCTTAGGATCTCCACCAAGCTCCTTGATCCCTTCTCTCATGGCCGCTAGGTCAACAACAGCAGGAACACCAGTGAAGTCCTGAAGAACAACACGAGCTGGGTTATAAGCAATTTCGTGATCCGACACTTGAGTTTCGGCCCACTTATCAAGAGCAACAGCATCTTCCCATTTAACACTAACACCGTTCTCATTTCTAAGTAGGTTTTCGAGTAGTACTTTCAAACTTTTTGGGAGTTTGTCGATATTGGACAGGCCGTGTTTCTTTGCTTCATTCAAAGAATAGATGGCGTAATCTTTTCCACCAACGTTGAGCGTCGTTTTGACCTTACTCATGGATCACCTCTTTTAGGAATAACTTTATTATTGGGGCGAATTCTACACCCATTACTTGATTTCGTCATTTCGAGATGTGTAGGAAAACAATGCTTTGTCTCATCTGACGCAAAGAGACATGAGGGAGGAATGGTAGACAAAAAGAGGCTATTCACCTAAAACCTTCTTCGCGGAGCATATATGTCCAAAAAAGATCAGGTGTTTAACCGTCCTATTCAAAATATTAAGGGTTTCGAGTTCAACGAAGAAGTCGCCGCCTGTTTTGACGACATGGTCAGTCGCTCAGTTCCTTTTTATGATGAAATCCATCGAATTATTCTCGATTTGATTGATCGGACACAGGCCACGAGAGGCCCGATCTACGATCTGGGTTGTTCAACAGCTACGACATTCACCCTGATCGACAAACACCTCAAGAGTAAAAACAAAAAAATTCCTGCAATGATTGGAATCGATAACAGTCAGGCCATGCTCGATAAAGCGCAGGCGAAAATCCAAGTCAACGAAATGCAAACAGTAGAACTTCGTTGCCAAAATATTGAAGAAGTAGAACTTGATAATCCTTCGATGGTTATCATGAATTACACTCTTCAATTTATTCCAGTTGAAAGAAGAGTCACTATTCTCAAAAGAATTTATGATTCATTGGCCGACGAAGGAATTTTTATATTGGCCGAAAAGCTAAAAAGCCCAACACGCTCAGTTGATAATCTTTTGACTGATCTCTACTACGACTTCAAAAGAAGGAATGGTTATAGTGAATTGGAGATTTCTCAAAAACGTGAAGCTTTGGAGAATGTTCTTGTACCACTGACTCCAAAGAGACAAATGAACATGCTACGAGAAGCAGGCTTCAAAAGAGTTGAGATGATTTTTCGTTGGTACAACTTTGCTTGCTATCTTGGAATAAAGTAATGGATTGGATTTCGAAATACTCAAAGTTCCTCGATACTGAAGCTCTTCGAAAGACTTTGGAAGAGAAGAAACTCATGTTCGACTACGAAGTCAATCAACCTTTTTTAAATGCGCTTGAAGATCTCCCAGAAATTCAATCTTCAAAAGATTTTTCATCCAATCATGTTAGAGTCTGCGCTGAAGTTGATCATCAGCGAATGGAAAAAATTAAACTCAAAGCAGAACAATTGATTCCTTGGAGAAAAGGTCCATTTGATTTGTTCGGAATGGAAATAGATGCGGAGTGGAGATCTGACAAAAAATGGGAAAGACTGGAAAAAGTTGTCGATAACTTGAAAGGAAAAAGAGTTCTCGATATAGGTTGTAACAATGGCTACTTCATGTTCAGGATGGCCCATCAAAATCCAGAGTTCGTTTTGGGGATAGACCCAGTTGTCCCCTACTGGTCACAGTTCAAATTCATCAATCACTTTGCCAAGTGTGATAATTTAGAAATGGAACTCCTAGGTGTTGAAGATTGCGTGCACATGGACAAACTTTTCGACGTTGTCTTCAGCATGGGTATCATTTATCACCATAGAAATCCTATTCAACAATTGCTGGATATAAAGAAAGCCATGAAACCTGGTGGACAACTCATTCTAGAAACTATTGGTATCCCGGGAGACGAACCTGTCGCACTTTTTCCAGAAGATCGTTATGCCAAGATGAGAAATGTTTGGTTTGTTCCTACGCTTTCTTGTTTGGTGAACTTTGCTAAAAAGGCCCGCTTTGGCGATATAGAAATTGTCTCCGATACTCCTCTAACCAGTGATGAACAAAGACTGACTGAGTGGTGTCCCCCTCCTAGACAAAGTCTTGAAGATTTCCTCGATCCAGAAGATTCTTCCAAAACAGTCGAAGGTCATCCTGCACCAAGACGTTTTCTCATTTCATGTCGAAAAAAAATTGGTGATCAGAATTAAAATCTAAAAACAAGATTGGATCGGAGACCAAGTTCAGTACGGCTCATTTTCAAAGTTCCGAAATCCTGCCAGTAATCATCGTAGTAAAGATCTAGACGAAGCGAAGTTTTTCGTCCAAGTTTGCGATACCATTCAGTTGAGATACCCAAGAGATAAGCCAAGGATGCATCT
Source organism: Deltaproteobacteria bacterium (assembly GCA_006226755.1). Lineage (GTDB taxonomy): Bacteria > Bdellovibrionota > Bacteriovoracia > Bacteriovoracales > Bacteriovoracaceae > M0603. The sequence continues at coordinate 25,034 of SBGE01000176.1, forward strand.
TCTGCTCCTGCAAAAGGAAAAAGAATTCCGAGCTTTCCAACTGCGGTAAGATCGTTATTTTCATTCGACCAGTAAAACCATCGAAGACCGGACATTAACTTCAAGTTTTTATAATCTTCTTTGAGGATACTTCCTGTTGAACCCGATCCCGAAGAAAGATTGAGCTTAAATCCCATCTCTTCTCTGACTTCAACATCAAAAGGAATTTCGAATGAATACTTCCATAAATAGATTGGCTTTCGAACTTCTACTCCAAGTGATAAGAACGAGACACTTTCAGGAATACCACTAAGTTCAGTTGGCATTTTTGTAAGATCAAAAGTGTATTTTCTTAGTCGAAGATACGTCTGAACTTCAAAACCTTGTTCAGGACAAAAAATTGTCCATGCGCCAAGAAAGCCAATACCCGACTCTGTCGCTATGTTGATTTCACTATCGTTATCCCTCTTGCCACTGTAAGCAACTGAATCCCCAGAGAGTCCAACTGTAAATATATCCTTTAAACATTTTGCATTGACTCCCTCTGACAGCATTAGAGAGAATAAAGAAATAACAAGAATTTTTGATATTTTACCAAAGTGAATCATATGAGATTTATTATACCTATTTTTCTACTTATCTTCACCACCCAACTCGAGGCTAAACCGGTTGCTGGAAAAGTTCAGATAGTTAAAGGAAAGGTCACGATTCTTAAACCCGCTGCAAAAGCGGCAACAGCTTTGAAAAAAAATGAAGAAGTTTTCGAAGACTCAAGTATCGTTACTCAAAAAGGTAGTTTTGCCAAAATTCTTCTCATCAATGGTAGTAACCTGACTGTCGGTCCTAATTCAAAAATTGTAGTCGCAACAGTTCAAAAGAAAGATGCCTCTGTTATTAACTTATTGACAGGAAAACTCAGAGCAAAAGTTAAGCCTCAAAACAGAAAAGATTTTTTCATCAAGACTCAAACAGCCGCGATGGCCGTCAGAGGAACTGACTTCATGGCCATCTATAATCATGATTCAGGCAAGTCTGGACTACTGACTTTTGAGGGAAAAGTCGCCATTAAACAAGCCAAGCAAAAAATTGAACATGAACCTGTTCAAAAACAAGTAGAAGAACTTAAAGCTGTAATGAACGACGATTCAACTGCAAAAATTGTTGAACTTGGAGGGTTTACCACTACAGACAAACAAGATGCAGTCTTGGATCAAGTAAGAATCAATGAACAACAATTCGCCAGAATGAAACTCGACTCCTCGCTCGGTGCTGAAAAATTAAAAGTTTCAAAAAAAGTCATTGCCAAAGAAGTTGTGAAAACCAAAAAAATCTTTGCAAAAATGGCGGCGGAAAACATCAATAAAAATATCAAAAGTGGTGGTCTCGTTGTTCAAGACCTTAGCTACTACGTTCCCCCCACTGAATCGAAAGCTGGCGATGAAATCGGAAGAATTTCCTCAAATGGCTCTTACATTCCTCCAAAAGGTCTCAAAATTGATCCCAGAAAAGGATTTGTGGCCGAAGACCGCTCTAAAATTGCTCAAGCAGAACAGCTCAATAAAGCGATAGAAGAGCAAATCGCTCCTCCTCCGAAGGCCGATGACAAGAATTATCGTCGATACTTTGATTTAGATGCCGAATAGAGTGAAACTAAAGCTAAACAAAAGATTGATGAGTACCTTCATAAATTCAATACGTTAAGGTTCTTAAAGACCCCCTTAAAGTCAAAATAAACTCATTTACTATAGAGAAGAACCGATACTGTATCTATGGGCAGCCCCTCTATAGTCATTTTATTTCTCATCACCCTGTTTCTTTCAGGTTGTAACTTTGTTGGCGATACTGAACAACAAGGAGACTTCTTTGAGCGCAACAGATGGTTTGGAACTCCTCCAAGTGATTCAGCCACAAATCTTTCTTGGTCTGAAGGTTCGGCGACGAATTCGACAACAGTCACTCCGACATGGACTCTTTCCTCGCTTTCTAATGTTTCTAGTCAACAAATTGATTACTATACCGATTCAAGTTGCTCCACTCCTGAAGGAACAAGTACTGCCCTTGGGGCAGCTACCACAACAGATACTTTTACGGGTACTGATGGTTCTACTTATTACTTTAAAATTACGACCACAACAGATGAAACTCAAAATCATGTTTCAAATTGTTCACCGGGAATTTTAATTGATACGACAGCTCCTTCAGCAGCGACTCTGCCTCTTTGGTCTCAATCAACACCCTATAACGGAAATCCAACAGCAACTTGGGCCGTCTCAGCTTCTGGAGATGTTGTCTCACAGCAAGTTAATTATTTTTCAGATTTATGTTCAACGGGAATTGGAAACTCTGGAGTTTTAGGTTCTGCTGTCACCTCTCACACTTTTACAGCTTCTGATGGAGATCATTACTTCAACGTCGTTTCTACTGATACTGCAGGAAACACTAATACTTCTGCCTGTTCTCCCCTAATGACAGTCGATAAAACAGCACCAGCTCAAGCGACTGCTCCGACTTGGACCGAAGGCGTTCCTCACAATACCGTCAACGTGAATGCTTCTTGGACATTATCAAGTGCACCTGACATAGCTTCACAAGATATTGCTTATTATACGAATGGAACTTGTTCAGTCGCAGAAGGAACATCTGCAACCCTTGGCTCTGCAGTAACCTCTCACTCTTTTACGGGCGCCCATGGTAATACTTATTATTACCGAATCACAACAACAGATACTGCAGGTAATACGTCACTTTCAGATTGCTCCAACCCGATGATAATTGATACTGTCGCTCCGACACTATCTGGAATTGGTATCGCTTCAAATAACTCAGATGCATCCAAAGCAAAAGTTGGAGATATCATCACGGTAAGCTTTACGGCCAGTGAAACGCTTGGAGGTACACCTACCGTTCAGATTAACGGTAATGCAACTTCAGTCTCAGGCTCCAATCCATATAATGCAACTTACACCATGACAGGTGGAGATATTGAAGGTTCGGTTACATTTACTATCGACTTCTTTGACCAAGCTGGGAATTCAGGGACACAAGTCACTACAGTAACCAATGGTTCATCTGTAGTTTTTGATAGAACAGCTCCAACAGTTACGATCAATCAAGCAACGACTGAGACGATAGGTGCATGTTCATTCACCGCTCCTTCAGATCCTTCAAATTCAGCAGCGATTCAATATAAAGTTCTAACCAATGAACCGGTTCTCCCTGCGACTTTTACAACGGCAGATATTACTAATGCCGGGACAGGAGGGAGTACTTCCATATCTTGGGCAATTCAAGACTGTGGAGATAATCAAAGTTTTAAAGTTTCTACAACTACAATTTTTGGGGATGGTACAATCATTCCTCAAATCGGAGCAAGTGCGATTACAGATTTTTCTGGAAATGGAAACTCTGCGAGCAGTTCAACAGATAATACTGTCACATATGACGGCACTCCACCATCTAATGCCACAGGGCTTGGTTGGACTGAAACTTCTCCATTTAATGCTACAGGAGTAAATGCTTCTTGGACTCCCTCTGTCTCACCTGACGTGGCTTCTCAATCAATTCAATTTTATACTGATAGTTCTTGTACTGGTGGAAATGAAGATGGTTCTGCAATTGGTTTAGGTGCCGGAACAGCGACACAAGCATACACAGGATCTCATGGAATCACTCACGGCTACACGATCACGACAACAGATAACGCCGGTAATACAAATACGACGACTTGTTCATCTGGACTTGAGATTGATACGGCTCCTCCAACTGACAATCCCGCAAATGCACAATTCACTGATACTATTGATGGAGATGGAAACGACATTGCTATTACTTGGACAGCGTTTACAGATCCCAACTTATCCGATCACCGAATTATTACTTATACTGACTCTGGCTGTAGTGGTGGAATGATCGACCACGGCTTAACAGGCTCATCAACTAATTCAAACTCAACTATTGTCGATGGACTAACGAACGGGAACTATTGGATGACAGTTACTGCTTATGACTCTGCAGGAAACTCTACGTCTTCAGCCTGTTCAACTGATTCAATTGAAATTGACACCAGCGCACCAACAGTGACCATCAATCAGGCCAATGGAGAATCAGTTAATTTATGTTCATTCGCAACACAAGCTGACCCGGCGACATCTCTTCCAGTCGAGTTTATCGTCGTCGTTTCTGAAGCTCCACTAGGGTTAATAGCATCAGACTTTTCTCAAACAGGTTCGGCAACTGGAGTGACCTTTACTCTAACCGATTGTGTTTTGAGCAATACTTATAAATTAACGGCCACTGCAGCGACGACTGAAGGAACAATAATTCCAACTTTGAATGCAGGAGTCTTCACAGATCTCGTTGGCAATTCAAATACGGCAAGTACT
>SBGE01000266.1 GCA_006226755.1 Deltaproteobacteria bacterium
TTGAAAGATTCAACTTTACCAGCACCATGCATTTCAACTGAAGGAAGTTTGATATCTGTAAATCGATGAGAAAAAGACGTAGCATCTATAGAGTTCACATCAACTGTTTGAATTAGGTTATTACCAAGATATTCAACGGCCAATTTTTCAAGACTTTCAACAGATGATTTACACTTTAAGAGATACAAATCGCCTGTACTGATATGACAATCAATGCCCTGGAGCCTGAATGCTTCTTCAGCCGAATGTGCTGTATTATCGGTAACACCTGGTCGAAAGCCGACTTGAACATAGTGAGAATAACCAATATCTTCTTTTAGTTCAGTTATGTATTTGTCTTGAACAGGATCGCAAAAAACTTCCTTCAAAGTTTCTTCAGCGATTGAGTTTTCACAAGAAACCAGAAAGTACTTACGTACGACCAAACTTTCTACTACAGTATGGAGAACTGACTCAAAGAGAGCTTTTTTCTTAATAAAAAGTGGTGAGTTGTGAATGCCTTCTACTTCAATTCTATAATAGTTCATGCTTTTTCCTTGATGGAAACGTATTTTTTATCACTGCCAGGAATATCAACTAAGGAGAATTCTCCCTTGGATAGAATATCCATGGCCTGCTTATATAGTTTGTATTCAATTTTCAAACCCCTATCAACAAAGTCTTCAAGACTATCTTTTTCAAGCCTTGGAAAACAATCTTGGACAATAGGAGCACCTGTATCAACACCAGAGTCAACAAAATGAACGGTAGCTCCGCTCATTTTAACACCAGACGACCATGCTTGCTTGTAAGCATCTTTCCCAGGGAAACTTGGTAGAAGACTTGGATGAATATTTACAATACGGGAGTGTCCAGCACTAGGTTCTTCAAACTTTTCAATAAATGATGATGTTAGGATTCTCATATATCCCGCCAAAAAAATCCAATCCACTTGTCTCTCTTTCATCCATTCATAGATGGCAGTTTCATGAATTTCTTTATCTTCAGCGTAAGTTCGTGAATGATCTCGAACAAAAGGCAAGCAGACTGCTTCAATGTCATTATTGGCAGCTCTTTTAAGCGCAAAGGCCTCCGGTTGATCTGAAATCAATCCAACAATTTCAATACCAACTTTCGGTGCATACTGAATAATATTCTCAGCGTTGGTTCCACCACCACTGGCCATAATGCAGACTTTCACCTTCCATCACTCCCCGAGGCGATATCAGATCTATAAATCATGCCATCAAAGTTAATTTTTTCCATTTGTCGATAGGCTGCTTCTCTGGCCTTCTCAATTGTTTCACCAGTGCAAGTGACGCCCAATACTCGACCACCGGAATTTACAAGTTTGCCGTCTTTTTCTTTTACACCTGCAAAAAATATCGTTGCGTCTTCTAATTGTTCAATGCTGATTGGATTATCCAAATTCATTGGCTTTCCATCCATAGCTGGGTAACCACCACTGGCAGCAACAATATGTACGGAAGCTTCATTGGATAGAGTAAGTTTATTTTCAAATCCAGATAACTCTCCCCTCGCAGCCAAATCAAAAGCTTTGGAGAGGTCTCCTTCCAATAACGGAAGTAAAGTTTGCGCCTCGGGATCACCGAAACGAATATTGAATTCAATGACGTTTACATTTTCATTATCAATCATCAAACCAGCAAACAAGATACCCTTGAATGGATGACCTTCTTTTTTCATTCCTTCAACAACAGGTCTGAATACTCGTTCATCAATTTGGCTCTTTGTATTATCTGTTGGCCAAGATTTCGGTGTAAAACACCCCATCCCACCGGTATTTGGACCTTTGTCTGCATCTTGAAGTCTTTTATAGTCACAAGCGTAACCCAAGGTGATGAAGGTATTTCCATCCATTAAGGCAAAAGCAGAAAGTTCAACACCTTTGAGAACTTTTTCAAAGAGAACTCTTTTGGTATTGACTGGACAATCGGGGTTCATGAAAAAGTCATATAAAGTTTTCTGCGCTTCTTTCATATCCCAAGTAACGACAACGCCTTTACCTGCTGCGAGTTCATCCGCCTTTATTACAATACCCGAAGTTTCAACATCCCACGAATTTAAACCTTCAAGGGCCAATTCGTATGAATTGAATGTCTCAAACGCAGCCGTGGGTATATCATTACGAAACATAAATTCTTTTGAAAAAATCTTGGATCCTTCGAGTTGAGCAGCCGCTGCACTTGCTCCAAGAACGATAAATCCTTTTTCTTCCAAAAATTCACCCATTCCATCAACCAATGGCTGTTCAGGACCAAAGACGACTAAATCAGGTTTTATTTGCTCCATTTTGTTTAAAAGATCTGTTTTATCTTTGATGTTACAGGTTACAAGAGTCAAATTATCATCAAGCATTCCAGCATTCCCTGGAACAACACTGACTTTATCAACACCTGGCTCACTAATAAGTCTCTTTGCAAGTGCATGCTCTCGCCCACCACTACCTATTACAACAATATTCATAGTCGCTCCATCTTATCTGTCAAAAGATTGAGGTTCCATGTATTTTCAAAAAGTGTTTTTCCTTCAAATTTTTCATAAAGAGCATTAGTTAGTGTTTTATACATCATTGAAGCCGCCATCTTTTGTTCTTGCGACAAAGGTGCTGGAGCACAATTGAGTTCTTTTTCACAAATTGCTTTCCAGTCTTTCTCATTTCTATCTCTAGCTATCCCCTTGGCCTCTTCAACTTTTTTATACCATTCAGAATTACGGTAGAATCGTCTCAAGTTTTCTTTAGAAAGCTGGATGCCATTGTAAGTCAGCCTCAATTCATCCGGTCCAATTGAATCTACTAATTGCAAATTCCTGTTCCCTTGCTCATCTTTTGTTTGATCAAAGGCAAATTCAAACTTCCCGTCCCATAGCTTGATACCTATTGAAAAAAACATATCTTTAAGTCTTAAGGCCAATAAAAGACAAAACGCCTTGGTCTTTTGAAACTCAACATCATTCATCCCTGAGATCAATTTTGCTTCGTTATTTCTGACATAACGATCAGTTGACTCAAGTTTAGTAGAAAACTCAATAACTGGAATTTCGAATTGATCACCTGGACATGGTTCTTTTGTAAGTCCAATATCTTGAAGATAATCAGGATCTTTCACTCTTTTCATGAGTGAACTTCCTTCAGGGATACCAAATCTAAAAATAACTTCCAGAGGAACTAATGTTTTAACTGGAGATTTTTCGTATTCCGAATAATCCCACTTGCCAGTCGCTGGATCGAATGAAACTTGAGGCACATGCACAGGTTCAACCGCAAGAGAATTTGTCATCTCACTTGATGGGTTATTTTGACTATCAACCAAACCTAAACAGTGATGTGAGACACCACTTTTTTTGAAAGTGTTCCAAAGTTCCAGGGCCAGTGGATTGGAATTGATTAACTTTGGTTCAGGATTCCACTCTTGCCAAAAATCTTGTTCACCCATTTTTTTGAAAAACAGTTGTGCCATGGCCGCAAGGCAAGCACCTTTTTGCTCAAGATTATCAGGCATTGCTCCCCAATCAAAAACGGAATAGCGATCAGAAAACTCAAATACATAAGGGCTTTGCCCTTTGATTCCTTTGATATTTTTTACGGAGCCAGTATGCAGGTGTGGTAATGTCATTTTTCTTCCCTCAATTATGAAAGATTTTCTTTGTGTATTTGTCTCAATCTGCTGAATTCTTCTGCCTCAGTAACAGAAGTAGGATATTTATTGTTTACACAGGCCATGCACATTTTCTCTTTCCCAATGGCCTCGACCAGGTCATTCTCATCGAGATAAATGACTTTGTTGGCACCAACCCAATCAGCGATTTCGTCCAATGTTTTATCTTTGGCGATCAATTCTTTTGGATTTGGAAAATCAATTCCGTAGTAACAGGCATAACGAAGAGGTGGACAAGTAATCGCCAGAGTAATATCGCTGGCTCCATGTCTCTTGAGTAGATCGATAATTTTTTTAGATGTCGTACCCCGAACGATACTATCGTCTACCAGTAGAATCTTTTTACCCTCGATCTCACTCCTCACCGGAGAAAGTTTGAGTTCGACGGCCTTTTCTCTCTTCTCTTGTGTGTTAAGAATAAAAGAACGTTGAATATAACGATTTTTAATGAGTGATTCTCTATATGGTAATCCTAAATTTTCGGCCAAGGAAATTGATGCTGTTCTAGATGTATCTGGGACAGGGCAAACAACATCAGGATTGATGACACCGGTTTGAATCAACTGCCTTGCCTTTTTTGCAAGAACTTTCCCCAAATTCAACCTGGCATTATAAACATTGATATTTTCAAATTGAGACTCGGCTCCTGAGAAATAAATCCATTCAAACATACAAGGAGCTTTAACTTTTCCTTTGGCAGATTCTGCAACCTTAGAAAAGATCTCCCCATTTTCGTTGATAAAGATAAACTCTCCCGGCTCAATATCCCTGACAAAATCATATCCGAGAAAATTCAAAGAAATCGTCTCAGAACAAAGACAGTAAGAATACCTATCACCTTCATCGCCAAATTTCTTTCTTCCAAGAACCAATGGACGAATACCATGAGGGTCGCGCATACCAAACAACCCTTCATCGGCCATAATTCCGACAACGGCATAACCACCTTCGAGTTTTTGGAATATTTCCTCACAGGCCTTTAGAGCTTTCTCTGGTTCAAACTTAAAAGAGTCAGCAGTGCTGGTCTCAGAAAGCTTTTGACACCATAGATGTAGAAAAAGCTCTAAATCATTATTGGTAAGCATTTTCAAGTGATGCTTATTTTGAAGTTCACGAGTAACAGAATGGTAGTTCACGACATTTCCGTTGTGAACCATACCAACACCAAATGGAAAACCTGTAACCAAAGGCTGAAGATCTTCTTTTCCATCTCCACCCGCAGTAGCATAACGAGTATGCCCAATGGCCATATTTCCTTTAAGTTTCAAAAGAGATTCTTGATTGAACACACTTGCAATCAAACCAAGATCTTTTTCCTGATGAAATTTTTGAAAACTA
>SBGE01000270.1 GCA_006226755.1 Deltaproteobacteria bacterium
AGGATAACCGTGTCCGCCTGAAGCCGCTTCTTCTGTTGATTTGACTCCGTAGCCTTTTATGGTTTTGGTCCAAACAGCAACTGGTTTCTTAGGATTTTTTCTCGCTGTTTCCATGGCGTTTTCAATCGCATTGTGGACAGCTTGAAGATCGTGGCCGTTTTCAACTTTGACTAGTTCCCAACCAAGAGTAGAAAGAGACTCAAAAGTTGGATTCATGGAAAAGCTGTCTTGATCAATTCTTCCAGAAAGTTTTGTGTTGTTATCTGAGATCACCATGACAAATGGAGCGAGCTTTCCTTTACTGGCAAGTCCTGGAAGAGCGGCGAAAGATTCTTTGGCCTCTCCTTCCATACTAGCACCATCAGAGATGGTGACGACCGTCAGTCTGTTGTTTCCTGTCAAAGCATCTGCCATCGCCAAGCCTTGAGCCTGAGGAAGTCCAGAACCGAGTGGACCGTTTGAGATGAAAACTCCTTCAGGGTTGAGGTGAGCTTCACCGTGGCCAGTGAGTTTTGATTCGATGGATCTGAATTTTTTCAGATCATCGAAATTCATGCCATCAAAGGCATAGTTGGCGCGAAGGGCGTAGATCCCGTTTTCGCAGTGACCGGCATCGTTGACGAAGTTGTAATCGTCAAACCAGTTTTTGTTTTTGTCTTTGAACATGATGCCGTGGATGGAGGACATGATTTCTGCAAAAGCAGCAGGTCCACCCCAGTGGGCAGCAGCACCACCGATTACGGCGTGTTGGTTCATCAAGGCAACCAGAGCTCGAGTGACTTTGGGATCGCCGACTTGGGTTTCAGTACCATCAATGTTTTTGACGGTGGCTGAGTACTTGGGGGAATCTTGTGGGGTCTTTGCCAATTTGCATTGGGTCTTTAGTGGACTCAAGGACATGGTGCCTCCAAAAAAGTGGGGGTTAACAGGGTTGCCCTATAGATATAAAATCTAGCCAATATTGAAAAGGAATGCTTTTTGGGCAGATCGTTATAACGGGGATCGTCATGCACAGTTTTGAGTCACTTATCCAAGTCGCTAGTTTAATTCACAACACCGAGCCTGAGTCTCGGACACAAGGTGAGCTCCCTGTGCTGGATAAGTATACAGGCGAGATCCTCGCTTCGGTGGATTATATCGACAAGGTCCAGATGGAAGAGGCCATTGAGTCGTCACTGGCCGGATTTGAAGTTCTCCGGAAAATGACAACTGGAGAGAGACGAAATCTTTTGAAAAACTTCTATTCTTTGATTCAAAAAAATAAACAGGCCCTGACTGATCTTGTCGTGGCCGAGGCGGGGAAGCCTATAGGCTACGCCGCAGTTGAAGTCGAGCGAACGCTTTCAACTCTTGAGCATTCCATTGAGCATATTCGGACCTTTGGCGGGGAGCAGGTGCCGATGGATTTTGATGGCGGAGTAGGTAAGAGTGCTATGACGAAAAGATTCCCAAAAGGAGTTATTGCTTGTATTTCTCCCTTCAACTTTCCTTTAAATCTGGCCATGCATAAAATCGCTCCTGCCATTGCGGTTGGTTGTTCTGTTCTCTTGAAACCTTCTCCATACACACCACTAACAGCTCTCGCCTTGGCCAATCTCGCAGTTGAAGCCGGCTTTCCAGCGGGAGCTTTCAACGTAGTGATTGCAGAAAATGAAGTATCTCAGATGATGATTGAAGATGAGCGCATCGCTCATCTCTCTTTTACAGGCTCTCCAAGCGTTGGATGGATGCTTAAAAATATCTGCGGAAAAAAGAGTGTGACATTAGAACTCGGTGGTAATGCCGCTGTGATTGTGGATGAGACGGCAGATCTTCAGCAAGCAGCAGAATTGGTGGCCAATGGAGCATATCTTTTTGCCGGACAGATTTGTATATCGACTCAAAGAATATTGGTGGCCTCATCGGTGTATGACGACTTTAAAGATCGATTGATTGTGGCCATGGAAAAGATAAAAGTTGGCGATCCAAGAAAAGCTGAAAATACGGTGGGTCCGTTGATCGATAAAGTTCATTTTCAAAGAATTAATAGCTGGGTCAAAGAAGCAATCTCAAATGGGGCCCATTTGTTGAGTGGTGGCAAACCATTGGATGAAAATCACAATCTTTATCAACCAACTCTTCTTGAAAACGTAAATCGTGAGCAAAAAGTTTGTTGTGAGGAAGTTTTTGGTCCAGTCGCCGTACTAAACCGCTTCCAAACATTTCAAGAGGCGATTGATGAAGTCAATAATTCTCGCTTTGGTCTACAGGCCGGGGTTTTCACCAATGACATTGGAAGAATGAAAGCAGCTTTTGAGGCCTTGGAAGTCGGAGGAGTAATGATTAACAATGTCCCCGGTTTCAGAATTGATCATATGCCTTATGGTGGGATCAAAGACTCTGGACTTGGAAGAGAAGGAACTCGCTATGTGATGGAAGAGTTCACTGAGCCAAGGCTTCTTATATTTTAAGAACGTTGATTGCCATATAATCTGGGCAGTGATCTAACTGCCCGGAACTTACTCAAGTGTCTGAAAAGACGATTTCTTTCATGGAAAACACTTTAGATTCATCGGTTTAGGCCAGGTCAAGGCTATACTTGATTTAAGAACTCAAGATTGTTGTGGTTGTGGCCGATAAGGTGAATGAGATGAAAGCGCGTAGTTCTATTTTTACCATTCTTTTAATGTTGTTGGGATTTTTCTCCCTTGCAACTTTCGCTGCCGAAGAGCAGGCCGGAGACGGTTGTGGTGTAGATATCAGAGAGTCTATGCCTGCTTATAACGTCATGAACTCAGATGCTGGTCATGTTGTTGAGACCGTTCTCGCTGATAGTTGTGCTGACATTAATCTCAAAGCGAATTCTTCGAACCCATCCGAGCCCCTGAAGTACGCCAGTTATTGTGAATGTAATAAAGTGAGCCCAACAGCAGCAGAAAGGGACAGATTCGAAAAATTCATGAAAAGAAGAGTTGGTCTTAAAAGAGCACTCGATCGAAAAGATGAGCTTGAAAAAACCCACCAAACTTCTTCATATTTGATTTTTGATTCACTCTCAAAATTGAAGGATAACTCAATTTCTTATCCGGAAGCTTGTGCTGATTTATTGAAATTAGAAAAGGCTGATCATCAAGCTTGTACTGAAGGTGAAAGCTTGAAAGAACTTCAATCACTTTCTGGTCGTAGAGAAGTTCAAGACATCTTTAAAAGAATCATTCCAGAAGGAAATGAAGATTTTTATGATGGGACAAACTTTGATGTCATTAGCTATTTTGGATTTGGTGGCGCCAAAGGAACTCCTAATGAGAATAGACTTGATATCAACTTCACAACAGAACCAAGTCTTGAAAAAGTAAAAGACACTTTATCTAAAAATAAGGCGTTTAATGTGGCCGAAGATATTATTTCTCCGGCAATCGGTAACGTCCTGGACAATTATAAGTTGAATCTTGATGAACTATTTTATGATGAAGAAGTTGATAGTGTTGAAGATCGTGTAAATATGACAGCTGGATTGGTTTCGAGAAAATTCATCAGTGATATAGCCAAAGAGAATAATGGGCAGAGACTCTTTGCCATTAGTCACCTCTTTTTTGGTTCAGGTGAGTTCAATCCTGCATCATTGGATGCTGGGAAAATGAGATTGAAGGCGATGAAGTTTTCAACTTTGAATAATAGAAGTGCATCAACCGTCTATAAAGAAGCTGCAACTTCAGCTCAGTATGTCGGTTCACCAATCTTTCTTTCAACTTATATCAAAAAGATGATGGATAAGATCAGAAGTAAGTTAACTCTGAATGAGGCTATCTCAGACAAAGAAATTAGTGACAATCTTAAAGGCAAGAAAATATCTGATTTATTCACTGAAGAAGAAAGAAAAGAAATTTATAAGGATTCAATGGCCGAGATCTTTTTTAAAGTCATCAAAAACTTCAAAGATCTTGGCGGTCTTTGTACAGATTACAGAATGAATTTCAGTGATGTGTGTGGAGACAGATCATTTGCCGATGTGAAGTACAATGGATTGGATTTTATCAATAACGCCATGGCTTTCAACCCAAAAGGTGCAGGTGTTAAAATCATGTGTGAAAAGGCCTTGAGTTATCTTCATCAGCAAAATACTGGTGATACACCTCTTGTCGAATTAGATGAAAAAGGTTTCTTGAGCTATCTCCAGCATCTTGGTGGAATTAAAGTCGATGAAACTGTCGACTCACAAGTGGGTCCTCGTTATACAACTATCCATGATACAGGAACTCAGACACCAGTTGTCCTCAAACCAGGTCATGATGATGGAACCAATGGTGGTGGATTTGGAACCTATGATCTGTACCGAGGTGTTCCAGTAACAAGTACTCAGAGAATTCCTCCTCGTCATGTGAGTGGAGCAAACGGAACACCAGTAAATGGGAATGGTGGAAGAGCTCCGGCTTCTAATCCTCCACGTACTACAAGTTATCAAATTACGAACTTTTCTGATTCTGATCAGAATGGACGCATCTTGGTTGATGCCATTATCAAAAATGATGAAAAAGAGATTCGTTCTGTTATGGCCGATCGATTTAATGAATCGCCAGTACCTAAGCCTGTCTATGGTCAACCTGGTGGTAAGAAACCTGGATTCATGGAAAATTTGGAAACTGATTTGAATACAAATGGAGACAAAGAAATCGAGGAATTCATTTCGAAAAACTTTGCTCTTTATGACAGTAATGACTCTAGCAAGGACATCAATACTGATTTTTACTCAGGCGATAATAATATCTTTTCAAATAACAGATTCTTCGATTCTAACAATGTTCCGACAAGACCTGTTGATTTCGATGAACTAAGTGACGAAGAAAAGAAAGAATACAATGATGCCATGGAAGAACTCGACAAGAAAATTGACGAGGGAGAAAAGCTGGCTGACAAGGGTGAAGAAAAGCTGAAAGATAAAGAGGGTGACAAAGAAAGAGAAGCCCTTCAGAAACAACTTGATGAGCTAAGAAAATCAATTGATCAATTGAAGAAAAAGAAAGAAGGACTCGAGACAGCTGTCATCAAAGACGAAGACAAGAGAGTTGTTCAAAACAATAATGAACCAGTGAGAAGACCAACCAATATTGAAGACAAAAAATATGTTTCGAGTGTTCCAAATGGATCTTCTTTTAGAGCAGCAACTATCAAGAATACTTCTCCTTCATATGGTGGAGGAAGTTCAACTTCAACTGGTGGTGGTTCAGGTGGTGGCTACACTGGTGGAAATACCACAGCAGTAGGATATGTTGATGGGGCCAATGGTTATGCCGGTACGATTGTGACCAATGGAAATAAAGTAGGTAAGGAAGACACTAAAAAGAATCCAGGACCAACTGCAAGGGAAGCTGTGAACTACGATAAATTGATTCTCGAGAGAACGTCCATGGTTCTAGCTCCCGATGTCTTTTCAAGTTACGGACAAGAACAATTTGACCAGTATTACCGTGACCACGGGACAGATCCGATTGTGGTCAAGCAGCAGGTGGAAGTTGTGGTCGACGATAAAAAACAAGTCAAAGATGTCTATGTTTACTACTTCCCAGAGCTCAAGGATGGGAAGATCAACTATGTGAAGCGTGACCCAGCTGCCATCATGGGTGCTCTTCAGACTGTAAAAAGTAAGAAAAAAGTAGACGCTGATATCGAACTAACCAATCGTGAGATCGCCCGTCACGACGAGTTGGTCATGTTATTCAAGGCAGTTATCGACTGATTTCCTGACATTTCTCATATTACACCGGCGGCGCGTCATCGTGGCCAAAGTCCTTGTATTTCCGACATAATAAGCCCTTATAGCGGGGTATTTATGAAGAAAATCAAATCACTCATTTGTCTTGTGACTTTTGTGCCAACACTGCTTATGGCCAGTGGATACACTGATGTTCAAGCTCCTGATTGGACTAGGGATGCAACCCTGACTCATGGGTCTAGTCGGGCTGACATCTATCAAGTCGGACCTAAGAGGCTTAAGGAATTACAAACCAAAGGTTATATCCACGCACTTAAATATCCCATCAATGTGACTGGAGCTTTGATTCCTTTCGAACCTCTTGAATTTTTCATGGAGGCCGATCATACAAACCCGTTAAGAAAATTGATCAGAAAAATTTCTGGAAAGGCCCTTCCGTTTCAGTCGATGGAGGAAATGTACAAGTGGTTAGGACTTAATCCATTTAACGATGAAAATGCCACTGGTATTTACAAGATTCCTTATCCGGAAGGTGAGAAACCTGATTATTATATGGGGGCCAGTATTCTCGATACGCCTCAAGGTAAGGCCATCACCTTTAGCTGCGCTACTTGTCACTCTCAGCATATGTTTGGAAAAACTGTCATGGGTCTGACCAACAAAAGACCTCGGGCCAATATGTTTTTCACTTTAGCGAAAAAAACAGTTCCTTTGATTCCAAGTCATGTTTTCAAAGCTGCCACTAGAGCAACTGAAGACGAAAGAAAGATGTTCAGAAAGACGAAGTACAATCTTTTTGCCATTGGAGCTGTGGAGCCACAGGTACTAGGTCTTGATACTTCTCTTCCTCAGGTTGCTCTCTCTCTTTCCAGACGTAAGACTGATGAGCTGGCTTCAAAGTCACGCTTCTATGAGCGTTTTCCAAGAAAGAACAAACTAGAAAAATTTGTAGCAGACTCCAAGCCTGCGACTTGGTGGAACTTGAAATACAAAACCAGATGGTTGGCCGATGGGTCTATTGTCGAAGGGAACCCGATCTTTACCAATTTTCTTTGGAATGAAATTGGAAGAGGGACCGACCTGGTCGAACTTCAAGATTGGCTCGAAAAGAATATGGACAAGGTTCAGGATCTAACGGCCGCAGTCTTTGCCACCGAAGCTCCTAAATGGACCGACTTTTTTCCAGCAGATTCAATTGATATTGAAAAGGCGAAAAGAGGAGAAACTATCTTCAATGACACTTGTAAAAAATGTCATGGAACATATCAGAAAGGTTGGTCACTGACTCAAGGACCAGGGCTTTCCGCTGAAGAGCAAATCAAAACTGTTCAAGTTCTCTACCATGAGAAAACTCCTGTCAAAAATGTGGGAACTGATCCGCAAAGATGGCAAGGAACTCATGCTTTCGCTGATGCTCTTAACAATCTCAAAGTCAGCAAATGGATGAAGACTGTGGTTGAGCCTCAGGAAGGTTATGTTCCACCACCACTGGAAGGAATCTGGGCCAGATACCCTTACTTCCACAATAACGCTGTTCCAAATCTTTGTGCCCTCTTTACACCTCCGGCCCAAAGACCGGTAACGTTTTTTCAAGGCCCGGCCAATGATCCTGAGACAGACTTCACTCAGGAATGTGTTGGTTATCCGGTAGGCAAGGACATTCCTAAGGAATGGCACAAAGAAAAAGATGCTCTCTTTGATACTCGAAAGCCTGGTCTACGAAACACAGGTCACTACAAAATGTGGCTTGATGAAGAGGGGAATGAGAAGTATTCGTGGCAAGAAAAGATGGCCGTTATCGAATATTTGAAGACCCTTTAGCATAGCAGCAATGTTGCGTATATCTCTTAGACTTTGATACTCTTTCTCCTTGTTTATACGCGGGGAGAAAATGAGAATCGAGATCAGACCTCTCACAGAAAATGATCTGGAAGCTGTCAGGCTATTCACTGATAAGTGGATTGGTGACAACTATTTTTCTCTCGATGAACTCCAAAAAATATATGAGTGGAGCCAAAAGAATGGCAAGACGGCAAGCTTCTTGGCGGTGGATGGAGATGTCATCGCTGGGGCACGTTTGACTTATGCACCTGGTGTTTGGATCAATCCTGAGACACGAGGTCTCTCTACAGATCTTTGGAGCACTTCACCTGATAAGATGGCCTATTTCAAGAGTCTCTTTGTTAGTGGCGATTATCAACAACAAGGAATCGGAAAAAAACTTTCTGATACGTCTATTCAAGTTTTAAAAGACATGGGGGCCGAAGCCATTCTTTGTCATAGCTGGCTTGAGTCTCCTGGGAATTCTTCCCAACGTTATCTTCAAAGAATGGGTTTTGATTCGATCAAGGAACATGAAAAGTTTTGGTATCCGATAGATTATGAATGCACGCGATGTTCGCCTGACAGATGTGTCTGTACGGCGATGGAAATGATTAAATATTTAAGAGAGGAATGAGATGAGTATCTCGCTATGGTTGGACCAGTCTGGTCGTGAAGTGATTAATAAAGACATTGTCATTATCGGTGGAGGTATCGCTGGTATGTCAGCTGCCTACTGGTTGCAAAAAGAGGATCCAACTCTAGATATTGCACTAGTCGAAAAAAGTGGGCTAGGTTTTGGTGCGACTGGAAGGAATGCAGGATTTATCACCTGTGGTTCGGTCGAACATTTCAATCGCTTGGTTGGAACACATGGGGAAAAAGCCGCTCTTGAGATCTGGAAATTTTCTGAAGACAACTTGAAATATCTTAAGGAAGAAATCATTCAAGACAGCGAAAAAGATCTTCTCTTTGAACATAAAGGAAGTTTTTCACTGGCCTCAACAGACAACGAACTTAAAGAGCTCAAAGAGTCAGCATCTTTAATGGAGTCGATGGGAATTAATGTTGAAACCATTGATGAAAAAGGAATTGAAGAGCGTCTTGGAGGTAGAGGATTTGTTGGTGGGATCAAGTACAAAGATGATGCTTCTGTTCATCCAATCCGTATGCTTTATAAAATCCGAGAAAGAATAGAGCAGGCAAAATCAAAAGTTGAATTGATTGAAAATGCTGAAGTCTTTGCCATAGAAAGTGTAAATGGAAACAAACTCGTCAAAACCAACAAAACGTATATCGAAGCTCCAATGGTTGTCTTTGCCACCAATGGTTATAGCCCTTTGTTGAATGATTTTTTCAAAGATAAAATCTTTCCAACGAGAGGACAAATTTTGGCAACTGAACCAGTTCCTCGTTTTATGGAAGGTCCTTGCTATGCCAACTTTGTATTGGATTACTTCAGACAGCTTCCTACAGGGGAGATGGTGATTGGTGGATTTAGACAACTTCAAAAAGATGTGGAGAAGGGTTATTCAGATGAAACATCTGATATGATTCAAGAAGCTTTGGAGAAGTTCCTTCACGACCATGTCCCTCCAGTAAGGAAGGCCAAAATTACTCACAGATGGAGTGGGATTATGGGCTTTAGCGTAGACGGACAACCGATGGTTGGAGCACTACCAACTGATCCGCAGTTATATTTCCTCGGTGGATTCACTGCACATGGACTCGGACTGGCCTTCCATAGTGGAAAAGTTTTGGCCGATTCTCTTTTTGATCGACCAATTCCAGAATTCATTACTGCGAAAAGATTTCACTAGAGGTTAGTATGCAACTTGATCAATTCTTTAAAGAAGCTTTTGATAAGTATGTGGAGAGTACTCCAAGTGCCGCCAAGATCAATCAATTGCTTGAAGAGTCTGGTGAAAAAGTTGTTAATGATCATGTTGCTTATCGGACCTTCAAGTATCCCGGTCTTGAAAAAGAAATGCTTGCAAAGTACTTTTTGGATCAAGGCTACGTTGTAAAAGGCGATTACGACTTTGAAGCAAAAAAACTCAAGGCGTTTCATCTGGAGCATCCAGATAACCTTCCTAAAGTTTTTATCAGTGAGCTTCTTCTTGACCAATTTGATGAGCAATTTCAAAAAGAAATTATTGAGGTGATTAGTTCAAGACCTATTCCAGAAAACTCATTGGATTTACTTCGTTGGGAGAGTCCTTGGAAGGTGACCAAAGACTTGTATGATCGAATCTCTTTGGAATCAGAGTATGCTGGTTGGATGTTGGCCATGGGCTATCGACCAAATCACTTTACAGTGAACCTTAATGAAATGAAGAATCTTTCAGATATTCTCATCTTTAATGATTTCTTGAAGAAAGCGGGTTTCAAGCTTAATGCTTCGGGGGGAGAGGTCAAAGGTTCCAAAGAAGTTTTGCTGGAACAATCATCCATCATGGCCGATAATCAGATCATGACATTTGCCGATGGCGAGTTTGAAGTACCGACTTGTTACTATGAATTTGCCAAACGCTATGAGGATCAAGATGGAAAAGTCTACCAAGGATTCGTTGCCAAGTCGGCTGACAAAATATTTGAGTCCACTCATCGTTGAGAAAGGTTTTTCTTATCCTTGGTTATTGGAAAAGCCGATCGCTCATCGTGGTAGTCATGATGACAAGATTCCTGAAAATTCACTTGGCGCATTTAAAAGATCTATTGAATTAGGTTTGCCTATTGAGCTCGATGTACATCTTTTAAAAGATAATAAAGTTGTCGTCTTTCACGATGAAGAGTTGGAGCGTCTTACAGGTGTAAAAGGAATGATTTCTCATTGCGATTCCAAAATGATCAAAGATTTTCGTTTGCTTGGTACTGATGAGCCCGTGCCTTTGCTTTCTGATGTACTGGATTTGGTCAACGATCAGGTACCTATTATTCTTGAAATTAAAAATACTGATTACGATGGACGACTCGAAGATTGTGTTTGCGATCTCTTAAAAAATTATAATGGTAGAGTGGCGATTCAATCCTTTAATCCTCTTTCTTTGATTCATTGTCGAAAGAAGGCTCCCGAGAGACCACGTGGTATTTTGACTGCCGCTGAATACGATGATCTGCCATTCTATAAAAGATGGGTTTTAAATTCCTATCTTCTTTTGCCGAGAGTGAAGCCTAGTTATATTGCTCACGAGTGCGCTTCATTGGATTTTCTCTCTCTCAAGACATTTCGAAAGCTCGAACTAATACCTATTATTGCTTGGACCATTCGTTCAGAATCAGATCTGGATTTTGCTCAACAGCGTTGCCAGAACGTGATTTTTGAGAACCTTACTTACCCTTTTAGATAGGGCCAGTTTTACACCTGTGGAAATTTTCTGATGTTATTGTTCGTCGCGTCAGACTGTCGAAGGATCAGCAACTAGTGGGAATTAATCATGTGCTCAATGCGTCATAAAAGAAACTAATTTGTAAGAAGATTTGCCTGACTAAAAAACATCAACTTTGTTTTTGTTTGGATGAAGAATTGCGGTATGCATAAAAGGCTAAATCACATTATGTGCGAAAGCATAGATTTTTATGAGGGGAGAGAACATGAAAAAGATGACCGTCTTAAGTACGCTCGTCGTCTGCATGCTGACAATGGTTTCAGTTATGGAGAAGGCAGAAGCGCAACGGAATTGTCGTGGTGAAGAATGTAGACGTGGTGGTAACGGCCGTGGGAATGGAAACGGAAACGTTAACAGACCAAACCGTCCAAACAGACCAGGTAACGACGTTAACAGACCAAACCGTCCAAACAGACCAGGTAACGACGTTAACAGACCAAACCGTCCAAACAGACCAAGCGACGATTACAACAGACCAAATCGTCCAAACAGACCGAGCGACGATTACAACAGACCAAATCGTCCAACTCAGCCTAACAGGCCGGGGAACGATTACAACAGACCTACTCGTCCAAATAGACCTGGTAATGATTACAACAGGCCTACTCGTCCAAATAGACCAAACCGTCCGCCAACGGATTATAGAAGACCACATAGACCAGGTACTGATGGAAGAGTTCACATTCCAACTTCAAGATGGAACAGTGATAGAAACTACAGACGTCATGTAACTTATAGACACAGACCTAACTGGAACAGACCAGGGTATACATATACTCGTTATACTCACGTGCCTTACAGACAGTATAGAAGTCATACAAGAAGATATTATTCTTCTCGTGACTATCATTACACTGTGCCTTTTAGATTCATCTACTGGAATACCTGGCTAAGATGGAGAATCTCTTATAACGATGGTTATTACTGGTACATGGATTACCCATACTTTGTGTACAACGGATACCTACACAGATACAGCCATGTCGATAACTGTAACTATGAATTGGTTGATGGATATGACAACACTGTCTATAGATCATTTGCAGGTTACTCTTGTTCAACTGGATATGATCTTTGTGCTGACCTAAGAGACTCTCTTAACTGGAGCTCAACTGGTTACAGATACTTCTGTTCAGAAAGATTTGATTACGATTCCTCTTATAACTATAACTGGAATTATGATGATGATTTCTACTCTGATCTAGGCGACGTTTACGACGACTATGATTACGATTACTACAATGATGACTACTACTATAATGACGATTACTACTACAACTAAGTAGCAATCGACTCCATATTGTAATCACGAAAGCCCCGGTTAAAGCCGGGGTTTTTTTGTTGGTTTTTGCCTGTCGCGTTCAAAAAAGTCCAACTTTTCCTGACCAGTTGATTCTTTCCAGTGTTTAGAAATGAGTTAAAATAAGCTTAATTGACACTGGAGTAGCAATGGCCAACAACAAGCTTATGAAATACGAAACTGGAGAAATCCTCATCAAAGAAAATGATATGAGCAGAAAAATGTTCATTATCAAAAAAGGAAAGGTGAGAGTCTACAAAACGTATTTCGATCGCAAGGTTACATTAGCAGTACTTGGTGCAGGTGAAATTTTTGGTGAGCTGTCTTTTTTCGATGCTGAACCAAGGTCTGCTTCAGTTGAGGCCGTAACTCCACTTGAAGTCGTTGTCTTTGATGGAAACGAAGCCAAGTCAGAAATTGAAAAACTTCCAGGTTGGGTGACTTCAGTTTTCAAGTCGGTTTTTTATCGTTTTCGTGAGCTTGATAACAAGATTACAGTTCTTCAAAGTATGCACGATTTTCAAAAGAATACTCAGTCAAGAGATACACCATCTCAAACCATTTACGTGGAGCTTTTGAGGTTGAATAAACTCTTTGAAATCGTTTTCAAAGATCTCGATTGGCAAACTCATAGTCATGTCAATTACAAACAGCTCTATAAGAAAATGGAAGAGCTTTCAGGTAAAAACTATCTGAATCTTCGCGTCTATTTCAGAGTTCTTGGCGAGCACAATATGTTGAAGACTCAGGGGAGTGGAGAAGATGTTACGGCAGAGATTTTCTTTGAGAGGTTGAATCAGATGAATGATTACCTCAATAGTGAAATCGATAAAGGCCGGTTTCTTATTCTCTCCCATACCAGCGTTGCTTTTTTAAGGGCGTTGATAGGCTGGGTCGATTCGAGAGGGAAAAGCATTAAAAGACCACCTGTTATGCTAGATGGCTTTTCCTATGATCATATTCCTCTTTATAAAGAAGCTTTGGTTGAACTTTCAAAGAATGGTATTTTTGATCAGAAAGAGTCGAATCTTTTGATCACATCTGAAGAACTTCACGATCATTATATTTATCAATCAATAGTGAAGGCCTTTGATCATACGATCATGCATATTGATTAGAAACTTAGGCTATATTTAAAATAGGCTCGTTGATCACTTTGTCCTAGACCGTTACTGTAAGACTTGTTTTCTATTCCCAGAGTCAAGGTACCATCTCCAAGCTTGGTGCTTCTGGTGACTCCGTAAATCGTTTTTTCGTCATCAACCTGATATTGAATATCAGCAATACTTCCATAGGAAAGAGAGCTTAAAGATAGCTTGGCGTGAACTGCTGTCTTATTGTCTGTATGATTTACTTTGGTAGAAACAGTACTATCGACTTTAATGTCAGTCTCCGCAACTGTTACAGAATAAGGAACAGTAATAGTTGTATCGTCTATAGTGGATTTGACTGTCAGATAAGTTTTGTCTTTATCTTTCAGTTTCATTTGGACTGTTTGATCGCGGCTGTTGACTTTAACTTCTGACTCAACAATCATTCCTGCCGGAAGTTCGGTATTTGTTCTGAGATCAATGATATTGACTTGTCGCGGGAGTCCTCTTCTGTGTTCAACTCCAAGACCGACACTGCCTTGAACAGTTGTTCCAGCGATATTGCTCTCGACATCTCCATAAGGTCCCCAGACATTTTTGGGTTTTGGTTTATCTGCAGGATTGGCATTTTGCTCAAGCCTGGCCTTTTTGGCAGCTTCTTTTTTTCTTTTTTCAATCTCTTCATTGCTAAGAGGTTTAGGCTTCAGAGCACCAGGCTGAACCATATGAAAATAACTGATTTTGGCCTTATCTGTTCCTGTCACTTGAACGCGGATGACTTTTTCGTTGGGAGGATAACCCGATTTGAAATAATAGAGTCTTTTTCCTGCCATTCGCATTTGTATGGAGCCAATTTTACTCATATCGACTTCTTTGTCCCAAACCAGAACCGCCAGCTCTCGCTCAAAGTTGTTTCTATCAGGATGAAGGAGATCATCCATTTCCCAACGTCTACAATTGGCATTACCACTCTCAGTATTTTGAGTTTTTTGTTTTTCCAGGTAGTACATTCCTTCAAGTCTTCCAACCTCATGAAGGAGAGCGGGGTGAGGATTATCTTGATCTGTGACAAGCTTTTGGACGATAGCGTTGACCTCTCCAGCAAGTTTACTCACCGAAGGACAGCCTTGGCACATGATCCTAGCATCTCGATTAGATTGATCATCTTCCATCAGGTAAGCATGCTCGACGCCTTTATCATCTTTGACGATCCATTTGATTGAATTTTCATCTTGATTTGGATTATTTCTTTGATCTAGATAAGCATCATAGGCTTGCCTTAATCTTTGATACTCTTGGCTGGAAGTTAGTTCGTTGTATCTACTGGATGCATCATTAAAAAAACTCTGGGCAAAGAGATTAGTTAATAAAAAGAATGAACTAAGGCCTGACAAAATTCTCATGTAAGCCTTATCGTCTGGAATTTATTGAATTTTGAGAGAAAGTGGGATCTTTACCGTTTGAGAGAGTCAGATTAAAATCGATCTATGAAAAAACTTATACTTAGTATTACATTAGTGGCTGTCATCGGGGGAATAGTTTTCTATTTTACTCGGACAAACGATCAACCTCAAGGCCTTATGGAAGGTGAATGGGATCTGGCAAAAAAAGATTCTAAGCAAGCAAATTCAAATCCATCGGATCTTAAAAAACCGGATTCGGCAGTTCCAAGAAACCAGGCCAAACAAGTGGAACCTGTGAATCCTTTTTTGCCTGGACAAAAACTTGATCCGCAAACTTTGTCAGAGGAAGAGATTGAAGAGTTGGAAGAGTACTTTGATAAAGTTGAAATGGGGTGGGCCTCAAAGATGAAAGAACTTTTCATCGATGAATTGAAGCTTGGAGATGAAACATTAGAAGAATATGGCTCAATTCGTGAAAATTATGAAGAAGAAAAAATGGTGGCCTATCAAGAGTTTCACGAATTTATGGTGGCCAAGTATGGTGAAAACTATGCATATAACCCAACTGAAGAAATGGAAGTCTTTGAAAACAAAGTTATGGGAATTTATCTCGAAAAGCTTCGAACCAAATTGGGTGATGAAAACTACTCCCGATATTTAGAAGTTAAAGACTCTTACAATGATCAACTCAGAAAAGAGCAAGACCCGAAAAAGGGTGTCGTTTTAATCGAGCTTTAACCGAGGTCCCATGATCACAAAATGGAAGACATTGGAAAAGAATGAGAAGAGTCGGGGGCATATTTTTCGCTATCTTGTAGCGAAAAGGCAGAGTCAGGAAACTGGTGCTTCTGGAAACTTCGATATCATTCAAACCCTGAACTGGGTCAATGTAGTTCCTCTAACCCCTGACAATAAAGTTGTTTTGGTGAAACAGTACCGGCACGGAACAGATGAAGTGACTCTGGAGATTCCTGGAGGTGCCGTTCATTTCAATGAGGACATTCGACTTGCTGCTGAAAGGGAGTTGGAAGAGGAGACTGGATACCAGTCCTCTGATTGGGTGAAGCTAGGGACATGTCATCCTAATCCTGCATTCATGACGAATGTTTGTGAGACTTGGTTGGCCCGTGATTGTGAACCTACAGGGACTCAGAATTTCGACGATCTTGAAGAAATTGAGCTTGTCACGGTTCCACTCTCTGAGATTCCTTCAATGATAAAGAAAGGCGAGATCACACATTCGCTGGTGATCGCTGCCTTCCATTATCTTACGCTACTTTAATTTTCTTCTTTTGAATTGTTCTTTTTGACTCTCGCAACTTTCTTATTTGTTCCTCGAGTATTTTTTGAGGCTTGAAGAATTAACCAATCAGATTTTTCAATGGGGTGAAAATAATCGGCTTCATCAATCAGAAGTTGGCTGGTGGTTGATTTAACGGATGCAATTTCGACTCTCACACCTTCATTTTTTAAATGGGTGACAAGCTCTACGTAATCACTGTCTCCACTCATAATGACAATAGTATCGACTTTTGAAGCCAGTTGAGTGGCCTTGATGGTTAGAGGTATATCAGCACTTTTATGACAAGGACGAATAGAGCCATAATAAAGAGTGTGGAGTCTTTCTCCGAGTTTTGAAGAGATGTTTTTTCCCTCTCTAAAATAAACCAGCCTATTTAGACTTCTTTCTTTAAGGATTCTAGGGATGAGCTTATCGAAGTTGAGCATACTGGCCTTCTCTTTGGATTCAGACAGAATACTACGTTCGATATTGTTGCCATCAATTAAGACCGCAACACTTTGTGAAATAAATACTTCAGACATGTTTTTCCTATTTGTTTTTCACCAAATAATAGAGCAAAGCTCCAATATTCACTCTTTTGGCAAGAACATCGTGGCTTGCCCATGGGGCATAATGAAAGTTCAACAGTTGGAGTGTTGAAGGAATCTTCATATATTTAACCATGTAGATGAATATCGATTTGGCGTATTTTTCTTTGCTTTCATCCAGTTTCGCAACGGCAATAATGGCTTCTTTGTAAACAAGAAAGGCCTTATCAAGTTCTTTATTGTCGAGTAGATTGTTATTATCAGTGTCGAATCTGAGAAAGGTTGACTCAATATTTATCATGGCACCGATTAGAAGTCCATAATCACGGGCGGCCATCGGGATGGTTGTATCATCCCCAAAGTCTCTGGCAAATCCTTCCACGTTGGCTATAAAGCTCTCAAGTTCCGTTTGCGGTGCTTTTTTGTAAAAGTCATAGAAACGAGGATAGTTCTTCTTGTAGCCAAGCTTGTTGAAGAAGATATCGAAGAAGTAAGGGCGATGACATTTCAACGTATCGAATTCCAAATTGTCTTCATCCTTATATGTACAATCATTTCCATCATCTCGATCAGTTCCATCATCATGGATTTTCTTAAGTTGTGCCAAGAAATCGTGAGACATGATCATCGTTTGTAAGACGAGATTTCCAAATTCAGTTCCTTCATCAAGTTCTAGTCTAAGTGAACCATTGGACATACTTTGGAAAAGATCCGAGAGTAAAAGAACATTGGATACATAACTTTCAAAATTCAATGTCCAAAGATCTAGTTCTTCAAGGACTGGTTGAAAATCAGTAAGGATAACTTTTAGGTGATCAAGCTCCAGACCCCAAACTCCAGCTTTTTTGGATCCATAAGATCTTATGAAAATATCTAGGACATAACGGATTAGTGCATTTTCAGTAAAGCCGTAAGCATTTCTCTTGATATCGATTCCGTAATAAGAGAAACCTTCGTCGTCTCGGAAATATTTAAAGTGTTTGGCCTGATAGAGAAAATTTTGCTGATAAAACTTCACCTGGTCGATTGTAAACTCTTTGTACTCAGGCATATTTAAAAGAGGAAGCTCTGTGATGACTTTTGGAGAGTACATCAGATCGCCTTGACCTCTAAAAGTTAGTTCAAAGAAGTAAGCTTTATCGAGAGCGCCTTGTGCAATTTTCACGGCCTTATCAAAATTAGATTTGGTCCAAACATCTTCATTTCCACCAAGAATACGTGCCTTGACCTTTTGAACAGTCGGAAGGAATTTCCTGATGTCTAATTCATCTTCGTCAGTTTGTTCCTCATCAGTTTGATCTTCCGTTTTCTTCTTTTCCATTGCCCAATCGGCTATGGCGAGAATCTCATCTGTTGTGAAAATCTTCTGATAAGAAGGAAGGTCTTCAAGAATGATGACAATTCTCTCTAGATTGTCTCTGAAGAACTTATACTTTTCTTCGTCGGTCTTTAAAAGCTTCATAGGAATGTGCAAAAGATCGAATCCTACGCCGCCTAGATTTTCTACTTTGGAATGAAGCAAACTGAATTCACTTTTCGTCAGAGTTTCCTGGTCTCCTCCAAGGAGTAGGACTTTGGCCGAGAAAAGAGCTTTAATGACTTCAGCATCCATCTTTATATTTTCATCAAAGACTTCTTTTACTGTCAGAAAGAATTTCAGTGCATCCATTCTCTCCGGAACATGGGAGTTATTGATCATTACGGGTTCAAGTGAACCTAGGATTCTTAGAAGTTTCTTATGAAGGTCTTGATTCAGTTCTTGTCTCTTGGCGAGATCCATTTGATCCAAGTCTTTGGTTGCTTCTGTATAATGGCGGTAGAAGCGATATCCATGAAGGAAACCTTTTACCAAGTTTGAAGATGCAAGTAAGTTTCCAAATGAGAACTGAGTTTTATTGCCACCAAGAATGTCGGATTTGAAGGCATTGATTAGCTTTTCATACTTGATTTTATCGAGATCTTCATCAGTCATCTCGTCAGCAAGATCCAAGAGATGACGAGTGTTGAAAAGAAAAGTGTTATCTTCCATCGGATGAAAAAGTTTTTCTAGTTCATCAAGTAAATGACCGTAGAATCCATAAAGATCTTCAGCATTTTTGAAATTCTTCTCACCTACAAAAAAGAAATCAATTCCAAGCATGATAAGTTTTGGGGCCTTGACCAATAATTGTCTTGTCTCAGCAGAGGTGAGAATTTCTTTATCTCCCCCTAAGAATAGTTTTTTGACGAAAAGTCCATTGTTGATCATTTCTTCAGTTAAAGAGAAACTCTCGAATCGGTCCTTCATGTCTAAAAGAAATTCTTTGAGATTAAGCCCAAGGTCTCTAGTGTTTCTACTTTCAATAATTCCAAGAATACTACCGGCGAGGTCTTCAAAAGATTTTTCAAGAATAACTCGGCTATCCCAATAATTGGTGTTGTCGATCTCTTTTAATGTCTTCGTTATAATGATGGCCGATTTATTGGCCTCGATCATTAATTTGAAAAGAGGACCAATGTTGTCCTGTGAGATCTGATCACGATTATCATTCAACAAAAGCATGTTGAGCTCAAAAAGGAACTTTAAACTTTTGATGATGTGTGAACTGTTTTCATGAAAAAATCTTCGAACAAAAGTTCCAAGTTCATGCTCGGTAACATATTGACGATTTTCTACACGAACAAATTTGATGAAGTCTCGAAAGTGGGCTTCAAGACATTTGATTTGAAATTCTACATTTTGTTCGAGAATATTTTCGAGTTCATCAGGATTAAAATTACAGGCCGTGGTCATTTGACCGTTTTCATAAACTTCACCGCCCGGAACTGGCTCATCAGAGAAGTATCCGCAACTTGCCAAGAGTAGGCAAAAAATTGAAATTATTATCAAATGTGGCCTAAAAGGCATGTTGTTTTTCTTCATTTCAAAAGCTTTTGTTTTTGGAAATCTAACCGTTTTTTGTTAGCTTTGAAAGAATTAGCCTGGGATCGGGTCATATTTACACACCGCGTAGATATTTCTTTCATTTAATCGGTGAAAAGGTAAACTTTCTCATATGTTGAAACGGACAAGATTATCTAACTATATGAAAATATTGGGATTTTTGGGAGCATTGCTACCACTTTCTTCCTTTTCAGCAGATGGTTACCTCTCTTATGAGCGTTTTATCAGGCTTAATAATCCGAATAATAAGACAGATGCTACCAATTGGTTTGGGTTAAGCTTTGATACCGATCACACCCGTAAAAAACTCGATGCCCACCTTGATACTGACTTCAGATATTACACTTCAACTGAAAATAACAATCTCAACTTCTCATTGTCTGAGGCCTATGTTCAGTACAACGAAGAAGATACTAGATGGACAGTTGGTAGAAAGTTGATGAATTGGACCCATCATGAAAGGTACTGGCAACTTGGATACATGAATGCCCAACAAGGTTTTAAACTTCTTGGTGAAAAGCAAGAAGGTCTTTTTGGAGTTCATTACGATTACAAGCCAAGTAAAGGTTTTAGATTTTCAGGTATCCTTTCTTATTTTTATCTTCCAGCTCTAAATCCAGAGATTGATGTTCGTAATGGAGAAATTGTTTCGACCAGTGAATGGAAAAAACTCCCTCCAACGAAAACCAGAATTCAGGGATTGGTTGTTCCTATTCAATATGATGTTCAACGACCTGCTATTAGTGATGTAGTTTTTCAAAAAACTTTGGGTGCAAAAGGTGAATATTCTTGGGGAACAGGGCTGGTTCAAGCTTATGCCATCTATAAACCAGAAAATACAATCCGATCAAACGCTGAAGCTTATTATGATCTCTCTGATCAAGCTGTTAAAGTTAAAGCAAACCCTGTTGTAAACCACCACGCCATGTATGGAACTAGTGTTCATCAAAAAGCAGGAGATGTTCTTCTTTCATCAGGAATGGACGTCATTGATCCTAATGCCAAGCTTGGAAAAGATTTTGATATCATTGATCCTGTGAAGCTTCAGCAATCAAATCGAACATTTGAATCAGACTTTTTTAAGATTCAACCAAGTTATGACAGAGAATCCTATTTTTATGGGCGAGCCTATGTCGATCGTCTCTTTTACAATGTTTCATTGAATTATATTCAACTGTTATCTAATAATGTAAGAACTTCTGATGATTTCTTTTCAGATACTGTGAAGTTCAAAAGAGCAGTTGGAACTCAAATTAATTATTGGTTTTCGGATCAGCTCTCGACAATGATTGATTTGAAATATGATCTTGATCGTAAGGACAATATTCTTCGAGGAGAGATGTCTTATCGCTTTAATCGATATATGTCGGCTGCAGTTGGAGCAGAACTCATCAAGGCTCCTCAAGATGATTCATACTGGGCTCCTTATCGGGCCAATGACACAGTTTTCACTTCTTTTGGTTATCACTTCTAAGACTTAATTGATCTTTTTATCATCTTTATTGAGAACGTAGATATCTGCTGAAGATAAATGAGTGTATTTCTCTTTTTGAAAGTCTTCATTACTCAAAGACTCTATCAAATCTATTCGTTTTTTGATTTCTCGAAGGGCCAAGTGAATTTTCTCTTTATCCGCTTTTTCGAGCTCGTACTTCTTTTCAACTTTATCTACTGAAGCCATTAGTGCCATAAGAGGTGAATTTATTTCGTGGGCAATGGTTGTGCCTAAAGTATCAAGTGTCTTTCTCTCGGTATTCTTAGTAATTTCCAAATATTTTGTCTGCTCTTGTCCTGCAAAAAAGCTGAACATTACCATCGCTAATAATGGAGAGAAGAGAAGAGTTAGATTTCTTGCCAGATGTGTGGACTCAAAAAACTCATGAGGAGGAGGTGTTTTATAAAGAGCATATAAAGTAACAATCAAAACAACATGGGCGAGAGCTGAAATTAGGGCAAGCCTAATTCCACTACACCAAAAGACTGCCAAGATCAGAGGAATAAGCCAGACAAAGGCGAAGGAATAAACTCCACCAGTATAAAAAACTCTGATTGGATGGAGTATTGTTGCGATTAAAAAAATTGAAATTGCTCCAAATTCATATTTTTCTTTGAATACAATCACCATCAATGAAACAAGACACAATATAATACATATCGCAATTCCTAGCTGAGCAGGGAAGGGATCTCCTTTTCCTAAACGAACCATAAACATCACTGTAGACACAGCAGCGATTGCAGTATTGCAAGCAGTAATGAACTTCTTGGTGGTGCTCAACTTATCGATTAACAAAGATGTCCTTTTCTTAAGATTACCTTAATTTTAACGAACTTTTTGACTAGCCGATACTTAAGAATTTACGAGAAAACAATTGGTTATAGAAGAACTCTAACATGTCACGCAGCAGCACTTGCCATCTCGATTTTGCACTGGGTAAGCTTTTTCTATGAAAAAAATTATTCTCTGTATGCTTGTGGTTTTGTCGGCCAAGGCCTTTGCCACTGACAAAGTTGTTGTCTTTATTCCAGGTGCCGGATCTTCTGGTCCGAAGATGGGTTCAAAGTTGATTGGTGCTTTGATGGGCGTCTTTAAAAAAGATGAGTACTTCCGTCATTGGCAAAAATCATTGGATACTTATCACATTCCAAATTTTGTTTGTCCTAAAACCGAAGACGGGGACACTCGAGGATTGTTTGAAAGAGCTGAAGAATGTATTTCGCAAATCACTGCCACACCTCAATGTAAGTCAGGACGAAACGTTGTTCTTTTTGGTCATAGCATGGGAGGAATCATTTCCAGAATCATAGCGAGTGATCCAAGAACTCGTGATTGTATTCATTCTGTAACCACGCTTTCGACTCCTCATAGAGGAACCGAGATCGCAGACTTCACCATGGATCAGTTTGAAAAAGAGCAAAGTAAAAACTATTCCGAAGAAGAAATGAAATCTCTTCGTTGGGTAATCAAGTTAATAGATTTTTCTCCAGAAAAGAAACGTTATATCAAGCAGCTGCAAAGAAGAAGAGATGGAAAGAATCCAACTCTTTTTAGAGCACAAGACATTCCTGATAACGATGCTGTTGAGTACTACAGCTTCTCAACATCTTTTCAAAAGACTGCTTTGGCTCCCTTGATTCTGACCAACAAGATAATTGCCAGTGAGATAAGAAAAACAGATCCACGTATGGACAGGTCCAATGACGGGATTGTTCCTCTATATTCCCAGGCCTATGGAAAGTTCATCGCGCATTTCGAAACAACACATTGGGAAGCTGTCTGTCCTGATCCTCTGACGTGGACTAAAGGGTGTGAAATGGCGACACCACAGATCATTGATCATCTGTTTTGGTTAGCGGGTGAATGAGAGGGATTCTTTAAGGGGTCTTTAAAGGAAATCGTCGTTACTCTTTTTGGGGAAAAACAATAGACGACGATTTCCAAGAAAGCTGCGTGTTCGATCTTCCAACAAACACTACCTTCTTTACGGTGCTTCTCTTTTCTGACTTAATTCATTTTTTTAAATAAACGTGGTTGGAGTGTGGTTTTTATTACGAATCAACCAAGTGTTAAGCTCGGGTAAAACCTATTTTTGACAAGTTGGACAGTAGTAAGTTCCTCTTTGCGCAAGAGTGATTTTCTTGACCTTTGTAGTCCGGCATAATCCACATACATCTTGATAGAAAACAACAAGGTTTTGAACACCTTCACCTTTTTCTCCACGTGTATCTGAGTAACCACCACTAAAGGTCATTCCATTGTTCTCAATAGAACCTTTGAGAACACTCTCTGTGGCCTCTCTGATCTTGTCAGCTTCGCTCCTTGTGACCTTACCGCATTTTCTTGTAGGACGAATTCCTGCGCGTGCACAGATTTCACTGGCTATGTAGTTACCACAACCTGCAAAGTATTTTTGATCAAGCAAGAAAGGTTTCAAAACCTTTGAAGAATGTTTTTTCAAAACATCATAGATGTAGTCTGTAGTAAATTCAGGTGAACCAATATCAACACCGAGTTCGTTGAAATGTTTTTTGGCTTCCTCTTCATAAACGAAGTACATATTTCCAAATCGTCTGGGATCGACGTAGGCAATAAAAAACTTGTTTCCCTTTTTGCCTTTAACTTCGAATTGGACATGAGTGTGTTTCTCAATCACTTTGGTTTTTGAAATT
This sequence comes from Deltaproteobacteria bacterium, assembly GCA_006226755.1. GTDB lineage: Bacteria > Bdellovibrionota > Bacteriovoracia > Bacteriovoracales > Bacteriovoracaceae > M0603. Next base: position 23,614 of record SBGE01000270.1, read on the forward strand.
CTCCAGGAACCACTCATTCCCAGGTGGGAGAGAATATACATGTCATCGTCGAGTTCGAAGTAGAGAAGTTTGCCCTTTCGGCCCATTTTGGAAACTGTATGTCCTGTAACTTCGAAATGCTTGTTCTTGTCCTTGAGAATGGAACTCACCACTGAAGAATACTCTTCACTTAAGATCGTAAATGGTGTGATCTCTTCTATCTGTGATTTGATTGTCTCGACTTCGGGTAGTTCGGGCATATCAATGTATAACATAAATCGTTTACGATGTTATAATCAAAGAATGAAAAAAATAATCTCAACCTTTTTTGTCTTCTTTTCTATTCCTCTATCTCAGGCACAAATTGTAACATCTTCGTTTGACCCGACGATCTTTAATTTCAACCCTGCTGCAAATTCAAGTAGAGTCTTTGATGGATTCTTTTCTCAAATTTCCAGTAAGAAAATTGAAACGAAAGGAAGGGAGACAGGAAATAACAGTCAATTGAATCTGACAAACCAAAATGCCGATTGGGAAGTCGAAGATCGAAGCAACTCTTTGCGATTGTTATACGCAGATAAAGAAACTAAATGGAAATTAATTCCTGAAACTTATTTGGTAGTTGAGGATTTAAAAACGACATGGGTTAGAACAGATAATACAGGAACAGACCCTAAAGCAACATTCTACCAAGATAATATTGTCTATAACCTCCTTCATAACTCAGCATATAAAGTAAATGATTATTTCGTTTTAGGGATTACTCTCGGTTATACAAAAATTTCTCAGAAAGAAAATCAAAACCATCAGATAGGAGGAAACTCTTTTTCTGAGATTAGAGATATGGATGCAGACATGATGGCCAGCGGCCTTGGATTTACATGGAAGCTTCATGAGAATTTTTTCTTTGGGGGAGCTTACAACTTGATTAAATTGGGACAAAAAACAGTTCAAAGTGGAACAAATAGCTCAACGATGGATCAGGATTTTACATTCAAAGGTTATAACCTTGGAATTGCTTGGCATTATGGTGATGTGAAATCGAAGGCCTTTAAAATTGAACTTTCCCAACGAAGTAACTCTCAGGAAGTCACTCGACTTAAAAATGGTGTAAAAAGAACTTTAAGCCTGGAAGGGATGAATGAAAAATACTATGTTAGTGGATCTATTGCTCAAGTGAAGGGTGAGAGTATCAACTTTCAAAGTATCATAGAGGCCTTCCTCGGAGAAAGAGTGAGTTCGAACGACTCCAAGCTTGTATATTCAGTAGGGGGAGGATTCAGAACAAAATCTGGTCATAGTTTTGGTGGTTCAGCAGTCTACTCAACCGAAGAAATGCCAGCTCAAGTTTCGAAGCTGAATCAGGCAAAATTCAATTCTGAAACGAAAACCTTAGGACTTTCAATTAACTATGCCTTTATTTATTAAGACTTTATTGAATAAAATACAGGTAGTAAGAAGCAAAGACTATGGACGTATGTTGGTCTTTATCTAAAATGATCGTTATAATTTATTAATGAAAAACTTGGCTATACTTGCACTTGTTATATTTGCCTTCCTACTCGGTTACCGTCTGGGAACGCTGTCTCCAAAAGTTGTATCAATAAAAGAAGATAAAAAAGAGCAAAAAAACATCTCTCATCAAGAAGTAAAAGATACTCAGAATGAGAAAATTGAACATCAACCTTCTCCTGAAGTTGTTGAAAAAAAAGTTGATGACGATAGGAAGAAAGAATCTTACGTTTCTCGCTTAACAAATATCCTTAAAGACAATAGCCTTTTGCAAGCCGCATTGGATGAATGTGAAGAAAAAGAAGGCGAGGGATATATTTGTCATCAGGTCAAAGAATATTACCTGTACACAGGTAAATATAAGTTTTTCAAAGACAAGTTATTTACGAAATGTAGTCAGCGTGATTTCAAAACTTGTCGGAATCTAATGCATGAATTGACTAATAAAGAGAGGAAACAATTAGAAGATATCACATATTCCTCTTGTATGAAAAACAATAATGCTGAAGCTTGTGACATCTTCGGTACCTTAAGTGGATGGGAAATGCCATCAAAGAGATCTTTATCTATAAAGAAAAGAGCTTGCGAATTAGATGAAGAGAAATGTCTCCAATATGCCTTTTATTTGGAGAGAGCCGCGGATAAAACAGCAGCGGTATTTGTAAGAAAGGGATGTCTTGGCTCCCAAAAAGAATCATACAATTGTAAGATCGCTGCAGATTATTTTCTCAAGAAGGGGCAAATTTATGAGGCCTCAGAGATGTTGGACTTTGGCTGTAGTAATGGAGATAAAAATGCATGCGGAGATCTCTATCATTTGTACCTTGGAACCAAGCAAACAAATCTGGCCGAGAAACTTAAAACTGAAATTTGTAAAATAAAAGACGATGCCTCATGGCATTTTGGATGTCGATAAGCGCGTCTAAGCTTTTGGTAGCCTGATTTCAAATGTTGTATTGGGTTCATTTTCCAAGTATCTGAATGAACCCCCATGAGAAGTTGCAATTCTTTGACAAATGCTTAGACCCAGCCCACTACCTTTACCTTTAGCCTTTGTCGTATAGAATGGAAGCATAATTTGATCTTTTAATTCTATTGGAATCCCTTTCCCTGAATCCCTAAAGTAAATGACAACTTCTTTTTCTAATAATTTACATTCTATACTGATCCATTTCTCTTCAAGTTTTGAAACAGCATCAAATGCATTACTAATAATATTCACAAATATTTGTGTGATTTGTACTGGGATACAGTTGATCAGTACTGCGACTTGGCATTCATCAAATTTAATCTCAACTCCGTTCTGTTTAGCTGTCTCATCAAATAGAACAAGTGAGTCGTGAAGGATTTGACGGAGGGAAACTTTCTCAGGTTTAAGTTCATCATTTCGTTTTTGGGCCACATTCAAAAGAGACTTAGTGATTTTTGAGATTCTCTGAACTGTGTCTCCAATTTGATCAAGTTGCTTTATTGCCTCTTCTTTATCCAATTTGTCTTGAGAGATCTTTCTTTTAAGAGAACTAGAGTATCCTGAAATAATGGTTAAGGGGTTGTTGATTTCATGGGCTACTCCGCCAGATAGTTCCGCTAGAATTTGTATATTGGACATGGCAAGGAGTTCTTCAGATTGTTTTTGAAGCTCAAGAATAATTTTCTTTCTTGCTGAAGCCAAAGCAATAGCAAATACCATTGTGACAAGGACGATCATTCCTCGATGGACAAACTCTGTATGTAGCATTTCTACTTGAAAACCTACTATATAAAAGAGAGGAATATAGATGAGAAGATAGATTAGAAGAGTTTTTAATCTAAGGAATGTCATGGCGAAAATGATGGCAATTGTTGTCGTGTAGAAAGGGATGAAGTGAACATTCGTTAGTTCATCTAAATTCAACAAGCCATGAATTGAGACCAATGAAAGCATCAAAGGAAGAATGAGCGCAGAAACTTCTGCATGTGATTTTTTTGTGAGAAACAAACAAAGTGCAGTTGTGAATAAAACTATGTGAATTTGTTGAACATTTATAATCGAATAAAAGTTTGAATCAAATCCAAATTTGATTGGTAAAATCACATAAGCAAAAAACAGAAAAACTAAAAATAGAATGGGGAGGATGATTCTCAATGCATTATAACGAAACATGTTTTCTGCCTGAGCAGGCGGAAGATTGATAAAGTCGAAAATTCGTTTAATGTTATCCATGGTCAGATTATGAAGGAGCTTCACTGTTAATGATAGAGATCTTTAAGGAAAAATTTACATTTCTAGTAAGTAAAATACTCAAGAATATTGAGACTCTCTTGAACTTAGTGTTCAAAAGCTCTGAAAAGGAAGCAATTCATCATCTCGTATCCAGGAAGTGAGACTAAATCTGTCTTCTTTTGTTTCTAAGACTTCGTGGAAAACTTGAGCTGAGAAAAAGGTGACCAGCATTCCAGCTTCAGGAGTGATGACTTTCTCGATTTTGTTGATCTCTTCTCTGTCATAAAGAACGAGTTCTCCACCTTGGTCACAATCATTTAAAAAAAGTATCGTCGTCACTTGTCTATGTCTCGTCTCTTTGTGGACATCGATATGTTTTTTATAGAATCCACCTGGCTGATACCAGGCCAGTTGTGATTCAAATCGCTTCATTGAGAGAAAAAAATGTTGATTAAGAGTCAGCATGATATCTGTAAGGAGAATCTCGACTTCTTTGAACTCTGACCAGTCATTAATCCATAATGTTTTACTGTCACGAATTTTAGTATTGGTTGTTTGATGAAGTGAGCGGCTGATCCCAGCTTGTTCAAAATTATCAGCTTCAATATTTTCTTTTAGAAGTAGAGTCAGTTTTTCAAGGGAGCTTGTTGGAAGAACGTCTCGTTGTATGTAGTGACCACACTCTTCAAGAGTGCTTTTGAGAAGGTCTAGATCGAGGATTCCACTGCTTTTCATGGGCGAAATATAGTTCAATGGAATCCAGAAGGAAAGAGCTCGCTATGCTCTGAAATCAAAGGGTTGGGATCTTTGATAAATCTACACCTTCAATCTTTCCATTTTCGGCCACTGTTGATTTGCAAACCATGGCGGTGCCATTTTCAAGCAATAGGGTGGATGAAAGATTGTATTCCATAAAAACGTCATCAAAATCCACTTGGATATTTTTATCGAAGGCCATTTTTGAAAGTCCTGCTTGAGCAGAGCAAGCATGGGCGTGAATTGAGATGGCCTTGTCTTCTGAAACCACTTGGGCAAAAGAAAGTGTGCTGAACATAAGTGTACAAAGGGCTAAAAGCATTTTCATTGTGTCTCTCCGGTCCGGTGTCCGTGTTGTGTGCGCGGGACTATAGCCGAACCGGATGTATGGTGTGTCATTTTGTAAGAATTGTCTGCAGAAAAGATTCACAAAAAGTGATTTGTGAGAACTTTCGGGAGCTTGGATTTTTATTCTTCGGATATCACCGTTTTCCAAGCTCCTGAAATCTGGAATTACTTGAGATCGTCGTTCATTTTGGCAACTTTCGCCTTGAGCTCTTCCTTGTATTGATCGAGTTGTCCGGCCATTTTTGCGTCGTGAGTACCAAGGATTTGCAAGGCCAAAAGTCCTGCGTTTTTGGCTCCATTCACGGCCACTGTGGCGACTGGAACGCCTCCTGGCATCTGACAAATCGAAAGAAGAGAGTCGATTCCTTCAATTGAGTTGGATGAATTGATAGGAACTCCAATCACTGGCAGAGAGGTCAGCGATGCGACCATTCCTGGAAGGTGAGCAGCTCCGCCCGCACCCGCGATGATGACTTTGAATCCATTTTTTCTGGCGTTCTTTCCAAACTCAACCATTTTCTCTGGTGTTCGATGAGCAGAGACTACTTCAACATGCGGCTCAAGTCCAAACTCTTTGATGATCTCACGAGCTTCATTCATGATAGTGAGATCAGAGCTTGATCCCATGATAATGGCAATTTCTTTCATTTTGGTTCACCTGTTATTTGAATTAGATTTTTCATTTGGTTTTTGAGTTTGAGAAGTTCTTCTCCTTGACCAAGAATTGTGAGATGACCCATCTTTCTTCT
>SBGE01000154.1 GCA_006226755.1 Deltaproteobacteria bacterium
TTAGTACCAGTGTCACCGTTAGTACCAGTGTCACCGTTAGTACCAGTGTCACCGTTAGTACCAGTGTCACCGTTAGTACCAGTGTCACCATTAGTACCAGTGTCACCGTTAGTACCAGTGTCACCATTAGTACCAGTGTCACCATTAGTGCCAGTGTCACCATTTGAACCATTGTCTCCGCTGGTTCCAGTAGTTGTACCGTTGTCTCCTGAATCACCTACAGAACCACCGTCGTTTGGATCCAATGGATTTGCAATGTCATCAGAAGGAAATTCTTCACCCTCGGCAGCACCTTGGATGAACTCTTTGTCGTAGAATTCAGCTTCGTTACAAGCTGTAAAAGTAGCAGCAAGCATGAGAAGCAACAGAATTGTCGTTAAATTAGTTAGCCTAATCATTACTATCTCCCAGGAGAAGTAAAGATCGCTGTACACTTAAGAGAAAAAAACCAAAGATGATTTTTTTTTCCTTAAGCAAACAATCCAAAATCCACAAAAGGAATTTTGTCTTTACTCAATGGAAGAAAGATTTTGATTCAAATGACGTACCGAGAGAGCAAACGGACCACAACAAAATCATAATTTCCGAAATATTAGCAAAATGAAAAATAAGCTCAATTTCCAGAACGGAATTTGGATAAAAAAGTTTAACTTTTCTTGATATTCAAGGGTTTAAATTGTCACAAATTGCAAAAATAGAGACTTAAACAAATACAAATGAAATTCATGAAATTCGCCCACTTTCGCTGCCATATTTTTATAAGTCGTTGAAACTTTAAAAACCCCCTCATAAGAGGGGGCCTTTGGCGGGAACCAATTTTATTTAACTCTATAAAGATTAGTCGTTGTTTTGACAGCTAACTTTGATAGTAGCTGACCAGTATGCTTCAAGCTCACCAAATCTGTTTGCTCTGTAGTGTTTTGCAGGAGCAGAAGCAGCATAAACTTTTGGTCTAACACACTCAGATCCGTTGATCATGATTCTGTGTTTACCTTGAATGTCTTGAACTTGGTCAAACATTTTTTGCTCAACTTCAGCAGCAGATCCACCACGTACCCAAATTACGTTTGTAGAACCAGCAAAAGAAAGTGTTGAAGCTAGTAGTGCGATAGCAGCGATTGTTTTTTTCATTTTAGTACTCCGTGTTTTATGTAGTTTGTGTAGTTTTTAATGTATTCAGATTCATTTCCCCGGGAATGAAATGTTTCTGAGGTACGTACAAATAAATAGCTCGATGAATTTCTTTGGTCTAGTTCAGAAAAAAAAAGTGATCATTTTGCGTTCACAAATGTGTACACCTTTGTGCTTCCTTTATAGTGAGAAGAAACAATCTCACAAGCCGTGAAATTGTAGAGTCATAATGGCCCTGGCAATACCAGTAACCGGGAAGATGCCTTTTTACGTTAACCGACGGTTCAAGGAAAAAAGTAAATCAGTTTGACTTGAACCCGTATCTTCTACTATTTCAATTCTAAAAAATAATTCCAGAAAGGAAGGGTAAATTGTGAACACAGATACCAATATTCCAGAAGTCAGACAGTACATGGATTATCGTAAGTTTCTGAAAGACTTCTATACAGTAAAGAAAGAGAAGTCCAAGGACTACAGCTATAGGGTCTTTACCAGAAAAGCAGGAGTTGGATCTCCTAGTCATCTTAAAATGGTTATGGATGGACAGCGAAATCTGACAAATCAGACATTATATAAATACGTTAATGCGATCGGGTTTAAAAAGAAGATTGATGCAAAATTCTTTGAACTACTGGTTAACTACAATCAAGAACAGGATGCTGATCGAAAAATCGAGCTTTTTCATGAAATTATTCAGGAAAAAGACAAGAAAGGACTCTCTTTTCTCGAAAAAGAGCAGTTCAATTTTTTAAGTCAATGGCATTATGTGGCCATCTATGTTTTGGTGGATCTTCAAGAATTCAATCCAGATCCAGAATGGATCACTTCCAAACTTAGAAAAAAAATTACCAAATCCAATGTTGAGAAGGCCATTAACGATCTGATTAAAATTGGACTTCTAGAATACGATTCTGAACGAGGACTAAGACAGGCCATGGGTGCATTAGATACGTCTGATGAGATTATCAACATGGCAGTCGTTCCATATCACAGAAATATGATCAATCTAGCACTCAATTACCTTGAAGAAGGTGATTGGTCTTTGAGGGAATTCAATGGCGGGACCCTACCGATGAACCCGAAGACTTTAGAAATATTAAAAACTAAAATCAGAGAATTCAGAAGGGAGGTTAATGAAATGACAGACAATCTGGAAGATGTATCTGATGTCTATCAATTCAACCTACAATTGTTTCCTCTGACGGAGAACAATGTATGAAGTTATTGACAAGATTTTTTCTTCTCTCTCTTTTTCTAATGAACAACTCTCATGGGGGAGGTGTAACAGTTGGAAATGGACAAGGAAGAATTATTGTCGGGATCACCTTGCAAGATCGTTATTTAGTAGAAGATCAACTGATGAAGTCTGCAGAAGATATCATTCACCTAATTCAAAATGGAGAATTTGGCAGAATCAATGAGATGATCAATAAAGGTATGTGTGACCCGAACTATGTAAAAGTCGAAGTTTTGAAATCAAAAAGATTTTATATCATCGACAATGGAGTATTTAAACGAGACAAGGAATTCATCGGCTACTTACAAGTCGAGCTTAAAGATTGTCAAAACATGGACGCTATAATGGCGGACGAGCCTTATGGGGGAAGTGAATTCTGGGAAGACTAAGAAGCTTTAGGCTGTCTGACCTTCTTGATTAACTCAAAAAGTCCAACAACAACCATACCGGCCAGGGTTCCTGCGATTAGATTTTGCAGAATTTCAGGAATCCAGGTCGGTATATGAAAAGTGTGAGTAATAATTCCACCACCGACGAGTAACATTGCTCCTGTTCCAATAATCCCAAGTCCCTTCATCATATATGGCATAAAGCTTACCAGAAGTGAGCCAGCTTTTTCATGGCCCTTGTCAATAAGGTGCAATCCAAGATCATCAATTTTAACCAAAAGTGCAACAAGCCCATAAATGATTATGGATGCAAGGAGCCCAATGACTGCCAAGCTCAAGGATTTCATTAAAAGGTCACCCTTAGTAGCAGTTTCCGCAATTACAATTATTTCAATGGATAGAATAAGGTCAGTTCGAACAGCACCTTTTACTTTTTGCTTCTCAGTGAGAGCATCCTTCTTTTCATTTGCATGAGAATGGTGAAAAAGCTTTTCTATGATTTTGTGAACACCCTCAAAGGACAAATAAAGTCCACCGATAAACAGAATGATTTTTAAAAGAGGTGGCCATGTCGCCATTAGGATTAAGACTCCCAGAATACAATAGACTTTATTCAAGAGTGAACCTAGAAATATGGCTTTAACCATTGGGAGTTCTCTATTTGGAGAAACTCCATGAACGACACCTGCATTGACAGCAAGATCATCAGACATCAAAGCACTGGTTTTTTTCATGGCGACTTTAGTCATGATGGCTACATCATCGAAAGTCGCAGCGATATCGTCGAGTAAGGCGAGTAAATTAAACATGTGAAAAGGATATCAGAAACAAAAAATTAGTCCAAATGAAACTTGGCTAATTCTGAGATAAACAAGTGACAGCCGCTTTAAATGCTTTCCTTCTTGAGCAATAACTGTTTTTTCTCCAGTCACTGTAAGTTCTTGAGCAATCAATTGAAGCATAGTTTTGATATGTGCTGTGCTTGCCGTGTACACATTCTGTCATTCTGGCGACAGCTTTATCTGAATTCGTATCTATGTAGGGACTGAAGTAGGAGTTTTGTTGACACTTCTTCCAGTACCAAAGACTTGAATCAACAACGAATTTTTCACTTGGTAGGGGAGCAACACCTCTTCCTTGACACGGAAGCGCCATTTCATCTGCAACATCTTCAAAACTATTGAGAAGTTCTGTAGGCTCAATTGCGAGACCTTCAATTCTAAATTTATCGTTGATTTGAGAAAGTACAGAGTCACTACAGTACATTCCAACTTGAAGTGTGCTTCCTCCACTCGAATAGGTGAAGTAAGTCTTGTATTGATCTGCTTTTGCCGCTTGTCCGGTGAGTAGGGCCGAGTGGTGGTGAAGAAATCCTAAATAGTTGAAACAACCTGTTAGTTGAATAAGTCCTCTTCCTCTAAATTTTGATTTATAACTATTTTTAGAATATTGATATCTATTGTCAAAATAATCATCATCTTCATTAACAGCGTCCAAATAAGCATTACAGTTCCACTGGTTGCTTGTACCTTCGAACAAACCTCTCCATGTTGGGCCCATGACTCTTTCGACTGTTGCACTAAAGCCATCTGATTCATGAGTCATCTGGGCCAAAAGGTGTGCTCTTTTGATAATTGTATCAAAACCATAATCATCGAATCCTTTTTGGAGTTTGTCAGCGATGAAGGAGAGAGTTCTCGTTCGTTTTTTTGTTACAGGAGATTCTCCGTAGACTTTTTCCATCAGACAAGTCAATTGAGAATATAGTTTATTTTCCTGGTCGTCAGGTTGAGTTGGTGATGGTTGTGGTAGAGGAGTAGGTGAAGGTTCTGGTCCCGCAATAGGAGTTGGTACTGGATCAGGTGTCACTTCAGTCGGATCATCTTGAGGGAGATCAGAATTACAGGCCACTAAAAAAATCAAGAGTAGGGGAAGGAGTTTTTTCATCTTCCTTCCTCCGTTTTAATGAGTTTAAATCCTTTGGTTTTTAGTTCCCAACTGGAAACCCAAACTCTAGGTCCATCATGCTCTACGGAAATGAAATCACCTGTTTCATCTTCTACAAAAATTTCCGGATGAAGTCCTGAATACTTGATATCTTTCCCGTTATCTAAAAAATAATGAAAGCTTCTTCCGGAAGTCCCAGAAGTTGCAAGCAAAGCAAAGACTTTTACATTTTTTTTCTTTTTAAATTTAACTTCGAAGAATGGAATGGGTTGATCAT
>SBGE01000264.1 GCA_006226755.1 Deltaproteobacteria bacterium
GAGTAGCTGATGTAATCAGAATTCAAAGTTCTTTGGTTGTACTTCTCAACAAAGTCGTATCCCGCAACTCGAATTCCTTCGATCAAGAAAAGAGCTACGTCGAGAGTCTTTCCTTCACCTAAGTCAAAAGTCATTTCGACAGTTGGGTTAGTAAGAGCAGTATCAAGCATGAATTGTCTGTAATAAGTGTTGTACTTGAATTCAACATTGGTGGTAACAGGCTTCCCAAATTTCTTTAGAAGTGCATTAACAGTGTCTTTGTAAGCTTTTACACCAGCATCGTACTCAGTTTGAGCATTCTCTTCTGCTTTCCCGAAGATAAGAGTTGAAACAAGCTTATTGTCTTCCCAGATCTTTCCATATTCAGGAAATTTACCAGTGGTGTTTTTATCACTTTTGGTAAGTTGAATCTGAATGTTTTTTACAAGTTCAGATTCTTCAGTATTCATTGTATTAAGAGGGCAGCTGTATTTGTTAGGTCTGTAATAGTACCAGAAAATTCCTGAGCTTACATCGTGCGCTTCCCATGCAAGACATTTCTTAGTTGAGTTCTCGTCTGATCCGTATGCTTTGAAAAACTTTTCAAGTGAAGCATAATCGCCTCTGGCCGGAACTAAGAGATTGTAGCTTCTTGGAACTGCAACACTTAGAGGCCACGCGATAAAAAGTTTAGCAGCGTAAGTAACTTCATAGAGTCCATTTTCAAGCTGTCTTGATTGACCCACTGAAATTTCCAGTCTGTTCATATCTGGTGAACCACCATCAAGACCATTGAGCTGGCCAATAGAGTACATAAGTTGTTCTTTGATTTCTCTTTTTACTGACCAACTGTTTGGATAGCTGGTAACGATTTTTCCATCGGTGATCGTTCCATCAAGCGCAACAGTGTGAGCTGAATCAAATTTAGGTCTGGCGGCAAAAGTTGTAGCAGAAACTAAAAGTGCTGCTACAAGTGTAATCATTTTCATTATTTCCCCTCTCAATGATTAAATGTAAGCTTTTGTAAGAATTAAGCTAGAGCCTGTGTCTCATGATGGGAGCGTTTTGCCAAGCGCTGTGTTAAATCTATAGTATTGAAATTTCGCGGTTGAGAAGGATTTTATTTGTAATCGTTCTGGTGATACTTGAAAGTGATGTCACCAATTCTCTTCTTGTTTACACCAAAATCGTAATATCCAGATCTTGATGCACTGCGGAAGTGCACAAGCTTTTCTTTGTCATCAATAAAGAACTCTACGTCGTCTACAAACTTGAATACAGAGGACTTAAACTCGGCCCTGATGTAGTTGGGAGACTTTTCGACGACTGTTCCCCCTGTTTTTGTGATGATGCCTAAAAGCTTGATCTGGGCCATCTCTTTGTCTTCGATCATTTTGATCGGTTCTTCATAAAATTTTTCTGTTCCAGGATATTTATGTGAAATAACGCAGTTCTTTTTATCTGGGCAAGGTTTGAAGCCTAGAAATTCCTTACCTTCAATCATTCGAGGCTTGAAGCCCAAGTCATTTGAAAAGGCATTGAGGCAAAGAAAGAATGTGAAGAATGTGATTACTGTTTTAATTCTTTAATCTCCTGAACGAGTACGTAGGGTTGAACGATTATGAAGCGAAATCCTTTTTTGTAAGGACTTTCTTTCCAGGCATTCACTTTTTGATCTTCTGGCTTTCCTACCTGTCCGGAAGTCATCCAGCTTTTTATAGCGTCCACATCGTCAACAGCAACTTTCTCAGCAACTTCACAAAGATCAAGTTCACTTGAAATAAGAATCAAAGCTTGTCTTTTATGGTGAGGTTCAAGCATAGACCAATCGGCTTCTTCGACTTCAGCTTTGAGTTTCTCATAAAGAGATTGCTCTGCACTCTCTGGAGCTTCTTGTTTCTTGTCTTTGTCGTCGTTATTTTGATCGTCACTCATGGGGTAGTAAGGGGAAAATGTTTTGATCATTAAAAAGGCCGGTCAAAAAGCCGGCCTTTCCATGATATTTTAACTTGGATTAGAAGTCTGAAGATCTAACAGTTTTTCTACCGTTAGCAGTACATCTGTCTTGAGCTTCTTTAATCATTGCGTGAACTCTTTCATTTAGTTTATCAAGAGCATCACCACCAACGTTAAGTCCGCTTTCTTTTAGAGCTTCTTTTGTTTTTGATCCTACTAGTAGCATTTCTTTTTCTTTAGCCATTGTTATTCTCCAATCAATAGGTTTAGACGTGATAGCTACTTATTTTAGGAAGAATGACCAATCTTTCAACGAAAAAGAGAAAGACATTTCTGATAAACTTTATTGCGTGGCGTTTTTTGCCAACTGTCGAAAACGGGCTCAAATCGCCATTCTGACAGTGTTTTCGAACACTTTACGCTATTGATTAAAATCATTAGTTGAGAAAGTCAGTTATTTAAAAAAAATCTCTCAAGCTGCGTCAAATGGGCTTCTGGCCCCTTTTCTATTGCTTAAAATAGCAATGCTCTTTAGTCTTTTGAGGTGATTTATATCTAATGGAGGATTCATGAAGCACATAAATATTCTCGTTTTAATGTTCTCTTTAATCGCATCGACATCACTTTTTGCAGCAGCTACTAGCTTTAAAGTTGAAACTAAAAAAAGCCATCTCAAGTGGACAGGAAAAAAAGTTACTGGAAAACATTTTGGAAAAGTAAGTGTTAAATCTGGGGAACTTAAATTTGAAGGTAATGATCTCAAAGGTGGAGAATTTCTTATTGATATGACTTCCATTACTGTTGATGATCTCACTAATCAAGAGTGGAACACGAAGCTTGTTAATCATTTAAAAAATGATGATTTCTTTTCAGTTGATAAACATAAAGAAGCCAAAGTTACAATCAAATCAGTGACTCTTGGAAAAGGTGTCTACAATGTAACTGCTGATCTCACTATTAAAGGGATTACTAAACCTGTTTATTTCGATGCCGATATTCAAATGAAAAAAGATGTTGTTACCGCTAAGGCCAATATCACCATCAATAGAACTCTTTGGAATGTTAAGTATGGTTCAGGAAAGTTCTTCAAGGATCTTGGAGATAAGATGATCTATGATGATGTTGAAATCGAAGTGAATCTAACTGCTAAAAAATAAGTCTTTTAGGCCTGAGGGGTGATTCCTCTCAGGTCTTCTTCAAATTTCTTTTGCGCTTCTTCTTGTGACAGACCTCGTCCCTTACTCATATCAAAAGCAATGGATCTGATTTCTTTCATTAGCTGGTCTGAAGGATTGGAGTGGTATTTCTTCATGAGTTCAAAATAACGGGCCTCAAGCTTCTCATTAGTAGTCTCTTTTTTTCGATAGATCTCAGCTACCAGAAAAAGGGCCGGAAGAATGATCATCATTGAGAATACAATTGTCTTGATTTCCATAGGTTACTCCATTTGGGCCCAGTTTATTGAGACTTGCCCTATTTGTCCATAGCTCAAAAGCAAGTGGTAGCGGGCTAACCCCGAATTTGAGTCAGATTGACCTCGGTGCCTCTTTGCCAAGCATAAACTCCTGATAATCGGTACTCAAAAGTTGGCACAAGCCTTGCTCTATACTCAGGTATCACACGCACAGGATGTGCGGTTACTTGGGAGGAAGGTAATGAAAAAAGGAATTTTGAATCAAATCTGGGGAGGAACTATGAAAAAGAAATTAGCAATTATTACGGCCATGAGTATGTTAACGTTTGCAGCTGTTGCCAGCTTTGCACCAAAGTTCAATCAAGGACCAAGCCTTGAAGTGAATGAGTTAAACACTCAGATCAATACCTTACTGAACAAGACGTCGAACTTAAAACAGTTTGAGATGGCAAAAGTTGAATTATAATCAGTAAGCCCCGATCTCACGATGGAGAGCGGGGCATGACAATTCTTTTACGTTCAAACCTCTAATGTTGAACAGGATGTTACCGAAGAGGACCAAATGAAAAACACTGCATTTAAACTATTCATCTTACTTTATGGACTCTCGGCTAAGGCCTTGAAACCCAACACCAAAACACCTAAATTACCTAATAAATGACATTCTTTGAAAAGGTGTGATACCTCAAATCTCATATGAAAGAGATTTTGCTCGAGGTGAAAGGCCTTTCCAAAACATTCGATAGCAAAGGTATTCCCGCACTTCGGGATATTTCTTTTTCTATTCATAGAGGGCAACGAGTCTCTCTACTTGGACCTTCGGGAACAGGAAAATCCACTTTACTTTCCATTTTGGCCGGAGAGAAAGAAGCTGATTCAGGTGAAGTTGAAAGAAAGGCTTCTATTGGGCTGCTTAAAGGTCTTGATCCAAAAGATTATTCACTGACTCTTCGAGAATACATAAAAGCAGATCTTCAAACTGGTGATGAGCTAGAGGATGAGAATCGTATGCGGGAGATGATTGAATTTTTCAATCTCTTCTACAAAGAAGACAATCTGATGTGTGAACTATCACTCGGACAGCAACGTCGAGCTTGTTTTGCCAGGGCCCTCGCTCCTAGGCCTCAAGTGATTTTGATGGATGAGCCTTTTTCAAATCTTGATGACTATCTCAAGCGTGAGATAAGAGAAGAAATTTTTACTTATCTAGATGGAATGGATGTCGCCACTCTTTTTGTGACTCACGATTTGGCTGAAGCCCTTTCCTTTAGTGATTATTGTCTGTTTCTTGATGATGGAAATGTAAAACAAGAAGGAAAACCAGAAGAGCTTTACGATTTTCCAAGGGATGGCCATGTGGCCAGATTTTTCGGTCCATGTAATCTCTACTCAAGCCCATGGGATGGAAGTGGGAAAGTGAAAACTGAAATTGGAGAGTTTGAAGTTTCAAGAAAATCTTCTTGGATCAAGGAAGGTACTGCTCATGTTTATATGATGGTCAGGGCCAATGAATGGATTGAAGACAAAAACGGCATAAAGCTTGAGATTAAAAAGAAAGCATTTCATGGAGAGTGCTATGAATATACTCTAGAGCAAGGATTTAAAAATTCAATTATATATAGGTCAGCTGTCTCATACATTATCGGTCAACAATTGACGATTTTGCCTGATCTTTCAAAAGTAAGATTAATTCCTGTTTGAATCAAAATCTTCTGAGCTTAAAATAGTTTCAGGAGAACATATGAAATCATCTATCTTTTTCTTTCTATTCACTTTTTTAACGTCCTTTTCTTCGTTTGCTGAAGTCGCAGAAATTTTTTACATAAAAGGTGAAGTAACAGTAATTAAAGGAGATGAAAATGGGGTTCCTGCTCAAGTTGGAATGAAACTATCAGAAGGGGATGAAGTTGAAACACAGGCTGGCTCGATGGCAATCGTTAGTTTTTTGGGAGCCAGTAAGTTAAAAATTGATCCAGAATCAAAATTGATAATTGAAGCATATAAAGGGAAAACAAAAGAAGAGGATAAGACATTCACTCGTTTTTATCTTCAATGGGGAGCAGCGGTTATTGATTTTGTTAATGGGAAGAAAGAGCATGAGCTCGAAGTTAAGACCAGACAAGCTGCAATGGCGGTTCGAGGAACTAATTTCTTTGTAGGTTACGGAGATGGTGAAGAGCGAGGGGATGTATATACGCTAGTTAATGAAGGAAAGGTTTCTGCTCTTAATTATGATAAAGACGATTATGAAGATATTCCATCAGGAACGGGTCTGTTAATTGATAAGAGCGGGGGAATCTCAAAGCCAGAAAAGTTTGAATGGGCGAAGAAGCTGAATTGGAAGATTAAGCCAGAGGCGGGGAAGCTTTCAACTACAGGATTCAGAAGTAGTGAGTTAAGAAAGTCTCGTTTAGAGAGAAGACAGCAGCTTCTAAATAGATTGAAACAAAGACAGAGGAAATCTTTTAAGAGATCGGGTGAGTTTGCTTCTTGGGTTAAAAATAAAGATCAATTCAAGAAAAGACTCGAGCAAAGAAAGAGACTTCGGCAGGAACGCTTAAATAAGTTAAAAAATAGAAGACAAGAAATGAGACAGAATAATAATCAGAATCGTAAAAAATTAAGAAATCGCTTGAGACAATAAAAAAGGCCGCTCAAGGCGGCCTTGATCTATCGATAATTTTTAAAAATTATCTACAGTAACCTGGTCTTACAGAAAGAAGTACGCTTTCGGTTCTGTTAAGCTTCAAAGTTTTTCCATTGAGTTCGATTTGTGGAAGTTCAACATCAAGTGTGTTGATTTTGTAAGTCTCACACTCAACATAGTAGTACTTGGCATTCTTAACAATGATATGCCCTGGAAGAACAACATCTCTATCAAATCTGTCGTTATAGACAGTTCTTCTTTCGATAACTTCTTCAACTTCAACAGCTGCATCAAGTACTGCTCTGCTATTTAGTTTTTCAAGAATTCTTCCCTTAGTTGTTCTACATGATTCATTGAATCTGTCTGTTGCTTTAAGGTTTCTTGTTGCGATCGGCCCTACCGCTTCAAGTCCCTTTACTTGCAATTTAAGTTTTCCAAAAAGTGAACACTTGATGGAATTCTTTTTTACTGTGATGTTTGAGTTAAATTGATCGTTAACCACTACTTCGCTCGCGAAAGCTGTAGAGGCAACAAGTGTAAGTGCAACGATAAGTGCTTTCATGTTGTTCTCCTTCGTCTCTAATAATAAATGTCTAACCGCATTATGAATTACATAACAACTGACAGAATTCGACAAGTTTTACTGAGTTCTCTGATTTACTAAAAGTAAAAAGTAAGAATGATGAATGAAGAATCAACTTCTTACAAAAGAGCTCCCATCTAATTGGGATCACTTTGACACCTTGGCGGTGTGCGTTGTTTTGAATGTAAGAATGCCTCTTTATAATTCTCTAAACGGAGAAAGCTATGATTGATCTAAGAAGTGATACGGTAACCAAACCCACAAAAGAAATGCTTGAGGCCATGATGAGTGCTGAAGTTGGAGATGATGTCTTTGAATCAGATCCAACAGTGAATAAGTTGCAAGAGATGGCAGCTTCTATGTTTGGTCATGAAGCTTCACTTTTTTGTCCCTCAGGTACGATGACGAATCAGATTGGAATTTTTATTCAAAGTGGTCCACTTACTGATGTCATAACAGAAGTAAATAGTCATGTTTACCAATATGAGGTTGGAGGAATTGCTTTTCACTCCAGGGCCAATGTTAAAACCTTAGAAGGAAATCGGGGAAAACTTTCATTGGCCCAAATTAAAACCGCAGTCAATCCTACCGATGTTCACCGAACAGAAACAAGGCTCATCAGTCTCGAGAACACAACAAACAGAGGTGGGGGAGCTTGCTACTCTTTGAGTGAGATCAAAGAAATTTCAAGCTTTGCCAGAAGTAACAAAATTAATCTTCATCTCGATGGAGCAAGATTGTTCAATGCTCTAGTCGAAACCAGGATTAAGCCGATTGAAATCGGACCGCTCTTTGACACGATCTCGATTTGCCTTTCAAAAGGACTAGGATGCCCTGTGGGATCATTGCTTATCAGTTCAAAGGAAAATATTCAGCGAGCACGAAAAGTTAGAAAAGTGTTTGGAGGAGGGATGAGGCAAGTTGGCTATCTTGCATCTGCTGGCGTGTATGCTCTTCAGAACAATGTAGAAAGACTTATTGAGGACCATGAAAATGCAAGAATCTTGGCCGGTATCCTTGAAGAACTTGATTATGTTGAAACGGTTATTCCGCCGGAAACCAATATTTTGATTTTCCATTTGAAAGATAAATACGAACCTCAACTTTTCTTGGAATATCTAAAATTCAATAATGTCTTAGCGGTACCATTTGGAGGACAGAGTATAAGATTTGTCACCCATCTAGACTTCAAGGCAGATCAAATTGAAGACTTGGAGAAAATTCTTAAATCATTTTCCAGATAAGATTGAGTCGTATCTACCAATGAGATTCTTCCATTCGTATTGAGTCAGATGTTTTTGACATTCTAAAACTGTCATTTCTGATATACCCATTTTGATTCTTGAGCGCAGATCGGAAATGTCTGTGTAGAAAACATTTTTTCTTTCTGATTCTGGTATCAGTTCAGGATAAGCTAATCGGTTTGGAAGAAATGGATGGAGACCTCTTGATATTGCTTCAACGATACTTATTCCAAAAAAATCCTGATTTGAAGTTATGGGAATAATGGTAGCAAGATCCAACCACTTGAAATATTCTTCGCGAGTATCAACTTTTCCCCAATGGAGGGTTGAGTCTTTAAGTCTTTCTTTCCAAAGTGAACTTTTTTCAGATCCTTCACCCAGAACGATTAGCTTGAAGTTAAAATTTTCTTCCTTAAGATCAATCATGAGATTGAAAAAATCATCAGGGTTTTTATCGTATTCGAATCTGTGATTCCAGAGTATAACAGGCACATCTAGAACTTTTGGCTTTTTGAAAATCAAATCAAACCCAAGCGGTACTACTGATGATTTTTTTTCAAGAGCTTTCAGGTCAATTGAGTCTGTATAATCTGGAAGGATATTCCTGATTTCTTTAACTCCGTCCAAGAAGGAATTCATGTTGTATTGAGAGTTAAAGAGTAAGCTGTTTGCAATCAGTGCAGACTTTAGATTTATAAAAGCATAATGCTGATCACGAGCATTTAATTTGTCTGTGTCCATTTCACTGACAGGATAGGCAAATTGATTTTCGTGGAAGTAGATTACTTTGGGAATGTCTTGAGTTTTTGCTAAAGAGTCAAAGAGTGAAAGATCAACCATGCTCGAGGAAAGTATCAAATCAGGACTTCTTTTTTGACTCTTGTATTGAGCCGCCAGTTCGAGACTTCCCCCCTGCATACGCCACTTCCAATGGGAATCAGTCATCGTGAGCAATTCGAAATCATGTGAAGAATGCTTGGAGAGACCATCCAGCCATTGTTTATGTGAGCCTCCATACCAAGATTCTAGGGCCGTAATTTTCATAAATTTCACCAAAAATTGACTACCTGCTTCGACGTAACTTTACTACAATGGTTTTAGTGAAACAGGTATTACTAGCTTCCATTCTACTCATCATTGGTCTGTTTGTCGGATATTTTCTTCCACACAATGAGAAGACTGAAATAGAACCAAAAGAAGATGGGATTCATCTTACGAATCTTGAGTATGAAGAATTGAAAAAGTCATCAGATAAGGCCAAGGAACTAGAGAAAAAAGTTCAATCACTTTCGGAAATTAACTTGGAAGAGTACGTTTCACTGAAAGATCAAAGAGAAAAGTATTTAAAAGCTGATGAACTTTTTGGAAAAGTGATGCTTCTTTTTTTGGCTGACTTAAGTCTTCATATGAGTGACAAAGTTAAAGATTGGGCCAGCATGTCTTCAGAGGATCGCCGGGATCACTTTGATCAAACCTTTGCTGCGGAAGTGAAGACAAATCCGACACCAGTTTCTCAAACAACATATGAATCTAACGAATTCGAAGTAAGTAGTGTTGCAGATGAGAGGCAGTTCCAAAAGGAGCAAATCCTTAATGCAAAACAGCCATTTCGAGGAAAGTTATCCTTTCAAGATAAACTTGGAAGAAGCATGAAAACAATGATGGATTCGAAAGTTGTTCGTGAATTATGGGGAAAGGAAATTTGGGATGGACCTACTCAACCCATTCAGTTGGATCAATTGAGATTCTATGAAGTAAGTAGAAAGGGCGAATTTAGAAGAGGTACAAAAACAGAAGCACAGGTCGAGTTCAAGCTTGAAATAAACGAATCAAAGAATTCGAAAAAGAATTTTGAAACTAGATTGAAAATTTCAATAAAAAATTCAAAAAGATTTTACTTTCATTTTGATGACAAGATGGAAGCTGTACATCCTGTCACACATGATAAAGTCGGAGGAGCTCCTTGTCGTGGAGTTATACTTAAGGGGGAGCGAGGTGTTCTTGTGTACCTAAGCTTTCTAAGAGATGACTCTGGAAAGCCTGATGGTAAGTTTATTGTTGGCCGTTTGATTGATACGCGACTCAAAAATCCCGTTCTGGGGAATTTTCTTCTCGAAAAGTCAAATTAAAACAAGCACTTAGGTTGATCTTGAATACCCCGTGGGGGTATGGTATTTTGAGCTCAAATAGGAGGTCGTGATGAGCGGTATAGTATTTAAAGTTGAAGGAATGAAGTGTGGTGGGTGTAAATCCAAAATTGAAGGAGCTCTTAAAAATATGGACTCTGGAATTGAAACACTTGTAAATCTTGAAGATAAAACTGTTAAAGTAACTTTTGAAGATCTATCTCCACTGGAAATCAAAAAGACAATTGAAGAAGCTGGTTTCAACGTAACCGGTATGAATGCAGAATAATTCATGAAAAATGTGAGTTTAAAAATTGAGGGTATGACTTGTGCTAGTTGTGCTCTCAATATCGAAAAAGCATTAGCAAAAGTTGAAGGGATTAAAACATCCACTGTAAACTTTGCCACAGAGTCTGGAACTTTTGAGGTTTCGGATAATTTAAATGCTGAAGTCATCATTTCAAGTATTGAAAAGCAAGGCTATAGTGCATTTGAGGGAGAGGGGCCTTCGGATAATACTTCTTCAGCTGAACTCGTTCGACCAATTGTCTCAATGTTATTAGCTCTCGTTGTTTTTTATCTGGCCATGGGACCGGGAAAAAATCAATTTACTAAGCAGGTAAATTGGTACCTACAACTGGTATTGATAACACCTGTGTTTTTCTGGATTGGACATCGCTTTCAAAAAGCCATTTGGATTTTCCTCAGAACTGGAATTTCTACCATGAATACTCTGGTGGGTTTCGGTACTGCTGCAGCCTACTACTACTCTCTCTTTATTACCGTTGCCCCTGAGAAGGCAGTGAAGCTTGGCATGAATATGCATGTCTACTATGAAGCTGTTGGTTTTATTATATCTTTTGTTTTCTTAGGGAAATTCTTCGAGGAGAAAGCCAAGAAAAAAGCGAGAAAAGAACTCGATAATCTTCTTAGAGTCTCTACTAAGTCTGCATGGGTGAAAAGAGGAGATGAGTTTCAAGAAGTTCCCTTGGAAGATGTTGTAAAGGGGGATGTTATTCGAGTTCGCCCTGGCGAAAAAATTCCAGTTGATGGAAAAATTCTTGAAGGCGAAAGTGAAATTGATGAGTCCATGTTGAGCGGAGAACCTCTGCCTGTCCTAAAGGGTAAAGATGCTCAAGTCTTTGCTGGGACAATTAATGGTTACTCAGTGATAACATTTAAAGCTCAAAAAGTTGGTAGTGATACAATGTTGGCAGGTATTATCAAATTTGTGGAAACTGCCCAGCAGAATAAAGCACCTATCCAGCTTTTGGCAGACAAGATAAGTTCCTACTTTGTACCGGTGGTACTTGTAATAGCAGTTTTGACTTTTTTCGGTTGGTATTTCTTTGGACCTGAACCACTGTGGGGAAATGCTCTCTCGTCTATGATTGCAGTACTTGTTATTGCTTGCCCATGTGCTTTGGGCCTTGCGACTCCTACCGCAGTTGTTGTGGCAACTGGAGTTGCTTCCAAGAGAGGTTTGCTGATAGGGGGCGGTGAAATTATTGAAAAAGGAGATGGAGTTAATACGATCATTTTTGATAAGACCGGTACTCTAACTTTTGGAAAACCATTCGTAAAACACGTAAACCTCTTTAGTGAAAAATCTAATGAAAGGGATTTTTTACAAGAAGTTTCATCAATTGAAAGTTTTTCAGAACATCCTCTCTCTAGAGCTATTTTGGAATATGCAAAAGAGAAGGGTGTGAAACCTGGATTTCCAGAAAGTTTTGAAGTCGTTTCAGGAAAAGGAATTAAAGCAAAATTAAACGGGCTTGAGTATTTTATTGGTTCTTCTCGATTTCTAAATGAAAACAACATCGTTTGTTCTTATGAGACAGATCAATCAGGAAGTCAGGTCTTTGTTGCTCGCGAGGGTGAGCTTTTAGGTTTGATTATTGTTGATGACAAAGTTAAAGAACAAGCTAGACCGACTATTAATAAGCTTAAAGAAGATTTCGTAACCCCTTGGTTGATAAGTGGTGATAATACAAAAACTGTAAGTGCTGTCGCACAAGAATTAGGAATTCCAGAGTATGTCGGAAATTGCTTACCAATAGATAAAGCAAGTTATGTTGAGAGACTTAAGAGTGAAGGAAAAAAAGTTGCGATGATCGGTGATGGAATCAATGATGCTCCAGCTTTGGCGAAAGCAGATCTTTCGATCGCAATGGGGACTGGAACAGATGTGGCCATGGACGCAAGTGATGTTGTGATTATTGATGGAGATATTTCAAAGGTAGATGATTTTATAAGACTAAGTAGAAAAACGATGTCGATAATCAAACAGAATCTCTTCCTATCATTCGTTTATAATACTCTACTCATTCCTGTCGCAGCAGGAGCTTTTTATCCACTTTTCAATTGGACATTTCCCCCTGTGTTGGCAAGTGTTGCCATGGGGTTATCAAGTATTTCAGTCGTTACTAACAGCTTAAGGATTAATGGATTTTTTAATGGAACACGCAGATCATAAATCACAACTCACTCGACTAAGAAGAATTGAAGGACAGGTTCGAGGTGTCGCTAATATGGTTGAAGAAGGAAAATATTGTGTAAACATTCTTCACCAACTGAAGGCTATTAGAAGTAGTTTGAAGGGACTAGAAACCCAAATCCTTGAAAGCCACATCAATCATTGTGTTCACAAGGCCATCAATTCTTCTGATAAAAAGAAAAGTGAGAAGATGGTTGAAGAGATTGTTGATCTGATTAAAAAAACTTCAAAGCTTTAATTTTGAGCAAAGAAGATGTTTCAAAACTCAATAGACCTCCGATAAGAGTACCAAAGATCCAATACAAGGCCATGTCGAGATAGACTTCTGCGCCTATCAACATGAAGATCGTAAGCGAAGCTCCTGAAATGGCCGAAATGAAAAGAGTTCGTGATTTTCTAATGGCACGAATCTCATCATCATTGAGTAAAAAACCAGCAAATATCATTCCACTACCTAAAAAAAGAGCACCACAGGCCACCATGCATCCATAGTGCCCAAAGGTGTAATGGAAATAGTGATAAAGGGCATCATTGGCCGTTAGTGAAAATTTGAATTGAGGACAAAAAAGGAGCGTTAAAGTCCCAATAAATGATTGAACCAAGGCCAGTTTTCCGAAAAGGACATGCTTGGGGGGATTGAGAAGTTCAGATACATAATGTTGAACATCTAAATCTAAATGTTTCGGAATATCTTTGCTTTCATTGCTTTTGAATTCTTCCCATTCTTTTTGAAGATGATCATTCATGATGACCTCCTAACGCCTTCTTTAATTTGGTGATTGCTCGGCTAAAGGTTTTTCTAGCCCCTGCATTTGATATGCCTAGTTCCTGCGAAATCTCATTGTAATCATATCCTTGATCAAATTTCAGACTCAAAATCGCCTGTTCACTATCAGAAAGCTTGGATACTTCTTCATTTTCTTTGACTGAAATGAAGGTGTCGGCTTCGGCCACTAGGTTTTCAGGTAAATCTTCAAATTTGACTCTGCTTTTCCTTATGTGATCAATAATCAAATGATGACAAAGGACAAAAAGCCAAGGGAGGAATTCTCTCTTTGCATCAAACTTCATCTTATTGATGTGAAGTTTGTGAAATACATCTTGGAATATTTCAGCTGTCATCTCTTCATTACCAGTTTTCTTGAATATGTAGCCGTATACTTTACCTTTATGTCGCGTGTAGAGTTGATTGAAGGCTTCTTCATCTCCATTCTGATATTGAATCATAAGTTCAATGTCAGTGCGCTCCATCCTGCTCCTATTTGTGTATACGGATTAATTGCTCAATTTGTGACAGCCATGTATCTTTTTATTTTAAGTTATCAAAATTGTTAAAAAAAGACCTTTTCTGACAAATAATTGAATGATGTGGTCACATTTGTCTTTAAGTGAACGTATACGGACTAAAAAGGTAGTAATTATGCGACTATTTCTTCTATTTTTACTCTTTCCTGCACTTGTTCAGGCGGAGACTTTTGAATGGTTTCAAACTCAGATTGAAAATCATCAAATGGTCGAAATGTTGGAATCAAAAGCCAGGGCTACAGAGGCCATGGGAAAAATGCAAGGAAGCTGGGGAGATCCTGTTTTTAAAATTGCAGCTAACAACTACCCAAAAGACACGCTAAAAAATAATGAAACTCCGATGACAGGCATTCAATATAGTGTCATGCAGAAAATTTCATTATCAACCAAATATGGAAACATTGAGAGATCTTATGAAGCGCTTGCTGAATCGGTTCAGATGGAAAAAGAGCAAAGAAAGAGATTGATGCGTGCTGAGCTTTGGAAACAAGCTATATCATTACGTAAAATTGTTAGGGATATTGAAGTGCTAAAGGAAAATTTGGACTGGGTCGAAAGTATGATTACAGTATCAAAAAAACTCTATTCTAATGGAAAATTGGCTCAGCAAGGTCTTCTCGAAATCCAAATAAGAAAAACTAATATTGAAACTAAAATTCTCGAAATTGAATTTATGAAAAAAGAAGTTGAAAGTCTTCTCGGTTATCTCGCCGGTGTAGAAGAGAATAAAATACTCGATTTGAAATCTGTACCTTGGACACATCTTCAAGATAAATTAGCTGGAGAAAATGATTTTGAAGAAAAAAGATTAGAGAAAGAGTTAGAGGCCAGTGAACTTGGTCTTAAAAGTAGTAAGCAAAATTATATTCCAGATGTAACAATAGGTGTTGCTTATACCAAGAGAGCTAACATCGATAACAAGGGAGATTTTGTTGGGGCGAGTGTGAGTTTTCCACTTCCGTTTAGTGGAAGCAAATATGCGAATCATTCTAATGCTGCTCATATGAAGTTGACCAAAGAAAGGGCATGGCGCAATTACAAACTTCAGAAAAAATCAAAACTGAGTGAGTTAGAATTCAAGAGTCAAAAAATTGAACAGGAACTTAGTATCTTGAACAAGAAGACACTCAATTTCGCTAAATCTGCACGAGATGTGACTTCGCGGTCATATCGTATCGGTAATGCAAGCTATATTGAGTTGTTGAATGCAGAACTTAATCTACAAAATTATTTACTTAAACAAACGGAACTGGAAAGCAAACTGGATGGCATAAAAATTGAGAGAGCTTTGCTTTCCGGAGGACAGATATGAAAATTATATTAAACGCCATTTTATTCACTACTCTTTTGTTCTTTTCGTCATGTACTGGCGAATCTTCCAAAGATAAAGCTGAAGTAAGCAAAGTGAAGAGTTATTACACATGCTCTATGCACCCACAAATCAAAGAAGATAAACCTGGCAAATGTCCTATATGTCATATGAATTTGACAAAAGTTGAAGTGGACGAAAATGTGGACCATTCGAATCATCAACAGGAAGAATTGAAAGTTACTTGGAAATGTGAAAATTTCCCAGATGTAACAAGTGAAGTCGAGGGAGTTTGTCCAATTGATGGAACTCCAATGCTTAAAGTTGATCCTTATAAAGCGAAAGCTGGGAAAGTTATTGCCAAAGTGAAGCTTCGAAAAGCGCAATTAGCTCATTTTAAACCAGATTTTTTCCCGGTATCTAAAATGAAAATGAATAAGACTATTAGTCTCCTCGGGAATGTTATTCAGTCAGAGGAAAGAGAGAGCAATATTCCGGCCAGAATAGATGGTCGTGTAGAAAAAGTATTCATCAAATCTACAGGAGAAATGATACGGACTGATCAACTCATTTTAGAATTGTATAGTCCAAAATTAATCACTGGTGGGGAAGAGTATATTCTCGCAAAGAAGTCTTATCAGCAAAATGGATCCCCTGAGTATCGCGATCTTGTGAGAGAAAGTGAAGAAAAACTTAAACTTTGGGGAATTAAGAAGTTTCAGATGGATAATTGGTATAAGGCCGGAAAAATTCCAAGATCTATCAAAATATATTCCCCGACAAGCGGAATCGTCAGGAAAAGAAATGCAGTCAGTGGTAAATATTTTAAAGAAGGGCAAAGTTTTTTTGATCTGGCTGACTTAAGTGATGTTTGGGTTGAATTGGATGTTTATGAGTCTGATTCAGCTCTGGTTAATGTAGGACAAGAAGTGTCTTTGAAGTTCCAGGCTCTACCTGGAAAAGAATTAAAAGGGCAGATCGATTTTATTGACCCGGTAATTGATACTAAATCTCGAACTTTAAAAGTGAGGGCGACAATTCCAAATACAGAAGGTTTTCTTAAGCCAGGAATGGTTGCTGATGGATCATTAAAAATTGAACTAGAAGGGGAGCCATTAGTAATTCCACGAACGGCGATTATTGATACTGGAAAAAGAAAAGTCATTTGGACTAAAACTGGAGGCGCGGCTTATCAGGCAAAAGAAATTCTAACAGGTTTCGAATCCGAAGGATTTGTAGAGGTTGTCGCTGGCTTGATGGAAGGAGAAGAAGTAGTCATCGAAGGCAATTTTTTGTTAGATGCTCAAGCTCAGCTTTTTGGAGGCTATGAAAAATCTAATACTATGTCCGGACATAATCATTAGGAGATATGGAAATGATCAGTAATTTGATTGAATTTTCCATTCGAAAGAGAGTCTTTGTTGTTCTGGCTTTTCTCTTTGTCGCTTTTGCTTCAATTCTTTCTATTAAGTATGCAAACGTTGATGCTATTCCCGATATTGGAGAGAACCAGCAAATTGTATTTTCGGAATGGCCTGGTCGATCTCCAAAAGATATTGAAGAACAAATCACTTATCCACTTTCTATTTCACTTCAGGGTATCCCTGGAGTCAAAAGTATCAGAGGGATGTCTGCATTTGGATTCAGCACCATTTACGTTATTTTCAAAGAAGATGTGGATTTTTATTGGTCCAGATCAAGAGTGTTGGAAAAACTCTCTACAGTCGGAGGAATAGTTCCCGAGGGCGTTCAACCAAAGTTAGGTCCAGATGCAACTGGTCTTGGTCAAATTTTTTGGTATACGATTGAAAATGCTGAAGGTGCTCTCCATCCTAAATCTTTGGCAGAATTACGTTCTATTCAAGATTTTTATGTCAAGTATCTCCTTCAAGGTGTTGAAGGAGTATCAGAAGTCTCTAGTGTCGGAGGTTTCGTCAAAGAGTATCAAATTGATGTCGATCCTCGGAAAATCATGGCCTATGACATACATTTCACAAAACTGATTAACTCCATTAAAGATTCGAATGTTGATGTAGGTGCAGAAGTCATTGAAGAAGGTGACCGTGAGATGGTGGTTCGGGGTCTAGGCTTTTTTAAATCCCTGGCCGACATTGAAAACGTTGTTGTGAGTGTAAAAGAGGGGACACCTGTTAGAGTAAAGGACGTCGCTAGAGTAACAATGGGTCCTGGGTTTAGAAGAGGTGCTTTAGATAAAAATGGACAAGAGGCCGTAGGTGGCGTCGTTACAATGCGTTTTGGTGAGAACCCGAAGAAAACACTTACGAAAGTGAAAGAAAGAATTGAAGTTGTTCAAAAAGGATTGCCCAACGGTGTAAGGCTTGTACCTTTTTATGATCGTACAGAATTGATTGAAAGAACAATGGGGACCGTATACTCTGCTCTTGGACAAGAAATTATTATAACGATTATTGTTATTCTTGTTTTTCTTCTTCATTTTAAATCATCTATTTTGGTCTCTCTCACACTTCCTTTTGGTGTTGGAATCAGTTTTATTTTGATGAAATTTCTTGGGATTGACTCTAACGTAATGAGTTTGTCAGGAATGGTTATTGCTATTGGTTCCATGGTTGATATGGGAATTATTATGACTGAAAACATATATTCCCATTTAGCTGAAAAACGTTCAGCCACTGGTAAAGAGAGAATCGAGATCATTGTTCAATCTGCAAGAGAAGTCGGCCCCGCTATTTTGACAGCTGTAATGACAACGATCGTTACTTTCCTTCCTGTTTTTGGGCTTGAGGGTGCTGAAGGTAAACTCTTTGGACCACTTGCCTGGGCAAAAACATTAGCGATGGGGGGAGCGGTACTTGTCGCAATTATCCTCGTGCCTGCTCTTTCGGTTTATTTTCTTAAGGGTGAGCTAAGACCTCTAGAAGATAATAAAGTCTCCAAGAAAATATTGAATTGGTATAAGCCTGTTCTTTTGAAGGTTCTAGATAATCGGAAAATATTTATCATCATTCCAACAGTTTTGGTTTTAATTGGGATGTTTTCTTTTACTCGGTTAGGAAAAGAGTTCATGCCTTCATTAAATGAAGGCGATATTCTCTACATGCCAGTGACCACTCCTGATGTATCAATGACTAAGGCGAGAGAACTTTTAGCTTATACGGACAAAGTTCTTAATGAACACCCTTTGGTTGAATATGCCGTAGGTAAACTTGGACGAGCCAATACTGCTCTTGATCCAGCTCCTGTGGCGATGTTTGAAACAATTATCAAGCTTGTTCCTAAAGAGAAATGGCCTGATGGAAAATCGATCTATCAGATAATGGAAGACCTGGACCAAGCGCTGCAAGTTCCAGGGCTAGTGAATTCGTGGGATTTTCCAATTCAAACAAGAATTGGAATGATCTCTACCGGAATTAAAACTCAAATTGGAGTTAAAGTTTTTGGTCCAGAACTAAAAACATTGGAAGAGATTGCAAGTAAAGTAGGAAAAGTTGTCGAAGAAGTTAAAGGAGCTAGCGGAGTCTACTCTGAGCAAATTACTGGAAAACCTTATATCGAGTTCAAAATAGATCGTCAGGCAGCTTCAAGATATGGAATAAACACAGGCACTGTAAATACGATTCTGCAAACAGCAGTAGGAGGAATGTCGATAGGTCAGTTCTATGATGGTCGAGAAAGGTATCCTATTCGAGTTCGGTACAATAAAGAATTTAGAAATAGAATAGACGAATTGAAAAAAGTTTTGGTCCCAAGTCCTCTCGGGCATCATATTCCAATCGATCAGTTGGCGGAGATAAAAGTAGTAACAGGTCCTGCTGCTATTCAGTCGGAAAATGGAATGCTGAGGTCTTTGGTGCTTTTAAATGTTCAAGGAAGAGACTTGATTGGTTTTGTAGAAGAAGCAAAAGCTAAAGTTGAAAAATCAATTGAGTTACCTAAAGGTTATTCGATTGTATGGGCTGGCCAATACGAGAATCAGGTCAGAGCAAATAATCGACTACTTCTTCTCATCCCATTGGCTTTGGTTATTAATTTAGTCATTATTTATCTAGGAATTGGCAGTCTTCGAAATGCGGCTATCATTTTTTCTGCTGTGCCTGTCGCTGCTGCTGGGGGGTTAATTCTTTTATGGATTGGTGGCTTTAATACTTCTGTTGCAGTTTGGGTTGGCTTTATTGCGCTTTTTGGTATTGCTGTTGATGATGGTGTTGTCATGATGACTTATTTAAAAGAAGCAGTTAAGAATGAGAAACCTAAAAATTGGGATCAATTAAAAGAAACAATCCTTCATGCAGGTTCTAGAAGAATAAGACCTTTGGTCATGACCACGACAACGACAATTGTCGCACTTCTTCCTGTGATGTGGTCTACCGGAACAGGAAGTGAGGTTATGAAGCCAATGGCTATTCCTACTTTAGGAGGAATGGTTATAGAACTCGTCACACTATTTGTTGTACCCGTTATATTTAGTTATTTTGAAGAAAAGAATCTGGAGGTTCAAGATGTTTAAAAAATTATTGATGATTATGTCATTAGTCTCACTAAATGCATTTGCAATGGGTGACATGAAACATGACTCAGGAAAAAGAAAAACTTTAAGTGAAGCAGAGAAGAAACAAGTTTTAGCTGTTTTCGAAGCAAACGAAAAACTTCATCAAAGTTTCTTCAAATACGATGCTAAAAAAGTTGAGGAAGAAGCTAAAAATGTTGTTAAAGCTATTGATGAAATAAAAAATGAAGAAGTTAAAAAGCTTCTTACTTTTTCCAAAGGGAAGCTTGGTGAGCTAACCTCAAGCGCTGATCGTGATAAAAATAATGAAAATTATCATTTGTTTTCAATGGCCGCGATTCATGTTTTGAAAACTTTTGATATCGGAAAAACTTATAATGGATATGGTTGCCCAATGGTGAAGAAAAAATGGGTACAAAACTCTGAAAAAGTATCCAAAGTGTATAACCCTTACGCTCCAGAGATGCCTCATTGTGGCGGTATGGAAACTCATTTTCACTAAGAAAATTTAAGCACCTCCCTTCTCTTAAAGGGGGGTGTGATTTCGACCACTTATGGGTCGGATTGCCCTTAGTTTTCTCTGTAAAATCCACAAATAGACTATGCAAATAGAACGCCTCGGGATAGGTAAGATCTGTTTATTGAAGGAGAAAACCTATGAGAATGTTGTTACTTGTAACACTTGTTATTTTTGCACCAGTTGTTCATTCTGCTCAAAAATATTACGAGCTAAAAGTTGAACAAATTACCAAAAATATTACTGGTGTTGAAGTTGATCATGCATTGGCCATCAACGGAAGTATTCCTGCTCCTACTCTTCGGTTTAAATTAGGGGATGAAGCAGTCATTAAAGTTATAAATTCAACGAATGAACCTACAACACTTCATTGGCATGGACTGCTCGTTCCATATAGACAGGATGGTCCACAGTTTTCTAACACTAGAATAATTGCACCTGGAAAGAGTCATACATTTAAATTTCCAATCAGGCATACAGGTACTTATTGGTATCATTCTCACACCGAGCTGCAGGAACAGCGTGGACTGTATGGTGCAATCGTCATTGAGGATGGAGATAGCGATATCAAAGCAGATCATGATTTTGTTTATCTTATGAGTGATTGGACAAATGAACATCCTCAACAGGTTTTAGCAAACCTAAAAAAAGATGGTGACTATTACAGATTTAAAAAAGGTTCATATTATTCATTATTGGGAGCAATTCGACATGGAGCCATTTGGAATTTTTTGACAAGTGAATGGACTAGAATGGGGCCTATGGATCTCAGTGATGTAGGCTACGATGCTTTCCTGATTAATGGAAAACAAAAAGAAAACATGGCTGGAGTGAAACCAGGGGATAAAATTCGTTTTAGAGTAATTAATGCTTCTGCTTCGACCTATTTTTACTTCAATATTGGTAATCTTCGAAATTTCACAGTTGTGACTAAAGATGGAATGAAGGTGCAACCTGTAAACGTAAATGAATTGCTTGTGGGTGTTGCTGAAACTTACGATGTCATTTTTGAAGTTCCAAGTCATCACGCAATGATGTTTGAAGCTAGAGCAACAGCTCAAGACATTACAGGTTTTGCCAGTCTCATGTTTGGTTCCGGAATGATGAAGGAGCATGTACCAAATAAGATGAAGCCTAATCCTTATGGGATGGATCATGGTGGCGGTCATGATGATGGTGGCGGTCATGATGATGGTGGCGGTCATGATGATGGTGGCGGTCATGATGATCATTCTGGTCATATGAGCGGTGTGCATGAAGTTGAAAACCAAATGATGCGAGAGTTAGATGAGATGGGTCATCACAGTGATATGCCGAAAACGAAAAGGCTGACTTATGAGATGTTAAAATCTAAAAGACCATCACATTTCAAAGAGAACTTAATTCGAGCGGAAGTCATAGAGTTAGAGCTTTCGGGAGATATGGAAAGATATACTTGGTACATAAATGGAAAACCATTTTCAGAAGATAAGTATATCGAGATTAAAGAAAATCAGATAATCACTTTTAAACTAATAAATAAAACAATGATGCATCATCCGATGCACTTACATGGGCACTTCTTCCGGCTTTTGAATGGTCAAGGACATAACGCTCCTCTGTTTCATACAGTAGATGTCGCACCTATGAAGACTGTAACATTAGAGTTTCACGCTAATGAGCCAGGTATTTGGTTCCTGCACTGTCATAATCTTTACCATATGAAAATGGGAATGGCTCGATTGGTCAAATATGAAAACATAAGTCAACCTGATGATCTATTGCTCGATGAACAAACGTGGGGCCCATCAATGACTCATGATGATGATGCTTTCTGGAACGGGGATGTCGGAATTTATAATAATACTGCGGAACTTAATCTAGGCATTAATGCTGGAAGATATGAGCTCGAAATGAGTTTGGAGATTGATGAATACGACTTAGAAAATCTCGAGGCAGAAGTCGTTTTTAAACGATACCTAAGTCGTTTTATGGCGGTTTTTGCAGGAGGAGTTTATGAAGACCAGCAATTGCATGCTCTTCTTGGTATGGCCTATAACTTACCACTTAATATTGAGCTTGAAGGTTATATAAGATCTGATGGTAAAGCTGTTGTAAAGCTGAAGAAATTACTTCCTATTACAGACCATGTTTCAATCTCTCTTGAGCCAACTATGTCTTATAGAGATGGATTTGATTTTGGTTTTAGAACTGAATTGATTTACAATTTTAGTCAACGTATGTCTGCCGGTGTGTATTACACTTATGATGATGAAGATGGACACTCAGCTGGTATTGGTGTGCGAATCAGATTTTAAGGAAAATATTATGGATGCCAAGAAGTTCATTTCAACAAAAAGATTTAAAGGTTACCCCTGTACTCACAGGCAGTGGCGAGCAGATAGTCATTGCAAATACATTCATGGATACAGTCGTGAATTTTATTTTGAATTTGCAGCTAGCGAACTTACAAAAGAAGGCTGGGTTGTAGACTTTGGTGGATTGAAAGAAATCAAAACATGGCTTGATCATATGTTCGATCATACTTTCTTAGCGAATCAAGATGATCCTTTCCTTGATACTTTTAGACAATTGGATAAAGACGGTGTTGTTCAGCTTAGAATCATGCCTAATATTGGGATGGAAGGTACGGCCGTTTATGTCTACGAGAAAGTCAATCAAATGGTAAAAGAGATGACTGACAATAGAGCTTGGGTTGAAAAAGTAGAAGTTCGTGAAAATGAAAAGAACTCAGCAATTTATTTTCCAAACGGAAGATAGGCTTTATTCGTACCAAGTAACTTTTTGAACCAGTGTTCCTGCATCCTTTGCAGATTGATATCCAGCTTCAGAATCTTCAAAAACTATGGTTTTTTCAGGCGCTACGCCAATTGATTTACAGCCTAGTAGATAAGGGGCAGGGTGAGGTTTCGGAGTCTCTGTACTTTCACGAGTTACTATGACTTCAAACAAACTTTTTAGAGAATGTTGACTTAGATGCTCATACGTCACAACTTTTTCGGAGTTCGTAACCAGTCCAATTCTAAATTCACTAGAGACAATTTCATTCAGGAAAGATTTCATTCTTGGTGAAAAGAATTCATCAGTTCTTGTATCTAGCGCTAGAAGTATTTCATTCTTTCTCTTTAGAAATTTATCAAGAGTAGACGTTTCTGGAATCCAACCTCTTTTTATTGTGTCTTCAAAAACAAATGAGTCAAAAGTTCCCCTATACATATGATCTAACTTCTTTGCGCTTGGAAACTCAAAGCTTGGATTGAGTTCAATAAGAGCTTCTCTTACGGCCTGTGCATGAAGTGGTTCACTATTGAATATTGTTCCATCCATATCAAAAAGAAACCCTTCTACATCTGGGTGTAGTCTTAGTACTTCTTGTAGGGTTGGAATGGTTTCCCAGGTTCTCATATTCTCATCCTTCACTCTGAATAATGTACACTCTTCAGGCTCGTTTGTTGAAAAAAATTTTGAACACGCTATATTGTGTCTCCAATCTCAGGGGAAGAAATGCTCAGAAAGCTCTTGGCCATTCGAATTATCTTATGCCTTTTGGTGGGACTGATTGCTTCTATTCCTCATATTGGATTTATCGATCCAAGGAAGAATGGCTCTAAATTGTCCATAATCGAAGATTCCAAGTAATTGAATTTTTTAAAGCAAGATGTCAAATACGCTATAAATGTTCATGAAAAAGGGTGAGAACTTCTCTTTTTCAACCTGCATTTCCTCGCGTTTCCAAAAGTGTAGTGTTCGGGCCGGATAGCCGTATCCATAATGATAAGAAGTTGGGTTGTCGTCCCATTTCTCGAAAACTTTGGAGTCAGGATAGCGGTTGTGTTTGAAATAAATCATCATCATTCTATTTGTGGCCTCATATCTCAGATCCCTTGCCTTAAGGAGGTGAGAGGCCCTTTCTGGACTCTTTTTTGGGTGTCTCAGGGCCATTCTGGTCTGAAGGGCATGTTCAATTCGAATTAATGTGACTTCCATCATGAGTCGCAATTCTTGATTTTTTATTCCGTAGATTTTTGGAATACTTTTGAGAGCTTCTTCAAGTTTTAGAATTTCTTCTTCACGTTTCTCAGGAGATTGGACTAATTCTTTAACAATATTTCTTTCGTGAATTCTGTGGCCTTTAGTCAATTCATCCTGAAAATTTGGCGCAGACATAATACTGATGAGTCCACCGTCTTTAATATATTTGGTTTGAAAGGCCAAAATGGGTTCCCAGACAGAGCGATCTTCGCCTAGAAGATCAAGTCCAGCATAAGGGCTGAACTCATGTTCACTGTTGGCCAGGAGGGCAAGGTTCCAATCAAAAAGCCAATATCCATTTTCATGACCTGTCGTAAAATTGGCCTGTCCTTCGAGACCTAGTTTTGCCAGGTTTTTCATGTCAACGGCACGAGTTGTCAGGTAATCTGTAAGAAAGAGGGGATGGTCGATATCCATTCCGATAAAATAACTGGTTTCTGGGTAATACCAAGTTGGTCGTTTCTTATATTCTTGTTCCGTGAAATCTAACATGTGGTTGAAAGAATCATTTCCATACATCGGAACATGTTGGTCATAAAGTCCATAAAACATGACAGTGTGAGGAAAGATTCCAACGTCCTCATTCGTGTATTGAGGAAGAAAGTTAAAGTTCCCATAGCGATCGTGAGTTTGGTTAGTAGAAACATGGACTTTGATGAAAAGTTGTTTCCCGCGATTTTCCAAGACTTCAGCAGCAGCTTCCATCCATTCCATCGCCTTTCCATAGGGAACGGGAGTAAACTCACTCGTCCCAGCTTCCATGACAAAATAATCAAAATCAATATTGTTTGCTAACTTGACTACATTCTTTTTGAGCCTTTTAACACTCCCAACACCTGTAAGTGATCTCACTAATCCAAGGAGTTTATAACTATTTTGTTGATGAAGAGCGGCACCTAAAGAAACTCCAGGATGAACTCCAAGTTTTTTTGCAAGAGCAAATGGTTCCTTAAGATTTGAATAGATAGTTTTTTTCTTTTGTCTTAGAAGATTAAGATCAAAAATATTTTGACCATTTCTCGCAAGCCATCGAACCAAATCCTTAGCAATCTCTTCTTTACCCATGAGAAAGCCAGAAACCCATTCACTGGGGTGCATGGTGTGGAGGTGGAAACCTCTGAAGCGAAATGTTGGTTTCCATTCAAAAGTCTCACCACATGCTTTTTGCATTTTTTCCTGAGTTGGAGAAATTTGAATCCTTGGGTGTGGAAAAAGAAAACCCATTTTTTGCAGTCCTAAATAAGTGGTTGCTCCCCACTCATAAGGTTTGGCAGAAACTTTGAAGTCAATTGAGTTTTCACTACATTCAATTTTAACAACATTGTTTGATGCAGTTTCACTTTTCTCTAAATGGATGTTTATAGAAGTAGAGGTTAGGCCTGCATGATTTAGAATTTTTCTGAGATCATCCTTGATGAACGTTTCATCTGCTGCAAGGGGAGTAATATTAGAAGGTACAAATGAGTAGGCCTTCACAGCGCTCATAAGAGCGAACATCATGATAAATTGTGTCTTCTTCATAGGCCTTAGACTATCGCGACAATACTTGTTTGACAGGCCACGCAATAATTCTAACTTATTGAAAAGTCGAAAAAGAGCCAAGAATTTTTGCCTGAACTCACTTTAGATATTTTATTTAATATCAGCAACTTAGAGTCTATTTGAACATATTTCTTGGGGAAATTTAAGTAATTTCCGATAATTACCTTATGAAGTTGATATTCACGTTGCTATCCATTCTTACTGTTAATGCTGTGTTGATAGGTCCTTCCTTTGCAAACACGGATGCAGATCCTCAAGAACTCGAACAAAAGATTTCGACTCTCTATTCTTCAATTAACCCAGAAGGATTGTCTCAAGATGTTTTTCGAATTGCCTATTTGAAATACATTAAATTTTCTTCTGAAGGAAAACTTGGAAACAAGTCCTTGATAACCGTTGTTGACTTTAACAAGCCTTCTAATCAGGACAGATTGTGGATAATGGACGTGAATGAAGGGGCTCCGAAGCTTATAAAAAAATCTCTCGTTACTCATGGAGAAAAATCGGGCTATTTGATGGCTGAGAATTTTTCTAATCAAGATGGGACGCACATGTCCTCATTGAAATTTTATATTACTGGTGAGCCTTATCAATCAACGAAGGTTGGTTATGCGCTGAAACTCCATGGACAAGATCCTGGAATTAACTCTAATATTTTTCCTCGCGGTATTGTCATGCATAGAGCGGTATACGCCACATATGAAAGAGCTGCGAGAGGAGCTATTGGTAGAAGTTGGGGATGCCTAGGAGTTCCAACTGAGTACAACAGAATGTTTGTAGATCTTCTTAGAGGTAAGACACTAATCTATGTTCATAGTGATAAAAATCCGGGCTCTTCTCCAACAATTACATCAGACATGGTAACCGCTGCAAGAAACGTATCTTCATCAAATCAGTCCCCAGATGTACCAGCTTCAACTGATCCTCCAATGACATATGCCAATAACCCAGCTTTCGATGGGGTAAGAGGACAGCAAACATTAGGAGCACAAAACGGAACAAACTCTGTTCCTTTGTTAGGTAATGATGGTGACCCTGCAGCTCTTGCTATTGCGGACGACCAAAGAGAAGTTGCACCCGCATCTGAAAACGATGCTCCAGAAAAGGTGGGAATGGCTGAATTGCATGGAACCGCTGGCTTTGAGGCCTGTCAAAACCTCGCAACTGAGCCTTGGTGCTCAATTGTCACAAAGGTTAAAGCTGGAGCAGATCCACATCAGTTTTTCGAGGCTAGTTGGAATGATGTCCAATCAAAAATGGAAAACTCTGATAATGTTGAAGACTCACAGGCTGAAGCCATGGCAAAGAATAATCTTGGAATGATTAGAGAGTGTGCGGCACTCGTTCACCTCACTGATAAAACTGACTGTGAAAAAGATAAGAAAAACGAAGATGATGAAAAAGAGTCTGCTGATAAAGCTATTACCTGTCAGTATAAAGGTGCCGAATCACAAGACTATAAACATTGTGTCAAAACTGTTGAGGAGTATGACGACATAAACAACAAAACAGCTGTCCGCTATCAAGAACAAAAAATTGAATTCAATGCCATGGGCGCTGCTACTGCGGATAAACTCGCAGGTGGAGATAACAAACAAGTTGATGCCTCAGGAGCTCAACAGAAGCTTATTGGTGGAGCTGCTGATATTGCTCAAGAAAGAGGGCAGTTGGCTACAGCTAAGGCTCGATACCTTCAATCAGCATTGACACAATTTCCAACCAGACAAAGTCGTCTCGATCACTGTAAGCAACAATATGCTAAACATAGTGATGGTGGAATCAAGCTCTATAAAGAGTTCGTAAAAATGTACTCAACATCGGGAGATGCCAGCGTGCCTTCTCTTCCAGATCCTTGCTACAATGCTATGGTAAGAATGGGACCGAAACTGATTCACAACGTAAAGGCCAGAAATCAAATCAAACAAGTCATCCAAAAAGCTGGATTAGTTGCTCAAGATTATTACGATAAAGAAGCTCGATTG
The DNA here is from genome assembly GCA_006226755.1 of Deltaproteobacteria bacterium. Taxonomy (GTDB): domain Bacteria; phylum Bdellovibrionota; class Bacteriovoracia; order Bacteriovoracales; family Bacteriovoracaceae; genus M0603. Next base: position 27,623 of record SBGE01000264.1, read on the forward strand.
ATGGCCAATCAGGGAGCAGCCAGAACTGTTCAAAAAGGACAGCAACTAGATGATGTTACTTTGATTGATACTTCAAAATATGGCTTTAACTGTAAGCCTGGTGATGAATGTTCAAAGGACGCCAAAACTAATTTCAATAATCCTAGTGGGGCAGATCTCACTGGAGGAAATGTTGGTAGTGGTTTTGGTGGTCAAAATTTAGCCGCCTTGAGGCAACAGTTGATACAAGCGAGACAAGAGAGAGAGCGAAGAAGCTTTAAAAAACTTAGCAGTGATATTCACGAAGAAGAACTCTATGTAACTATGGATCGGGCCATCTCCATGCCAACGAAGAAAAACTTAAAACAAGTCGAACCAGAAGTCGTTGAATTCGGAAGATATTATGATTTTAAAGATCGACAAGGGCAAGTCTCAACATTTGCCAAAACAAAAATTGAGCCTTTTTTAGCTGTTAATGGTGTAGAAACAAGAGCAACAAGAAAGAATTACTCCAGTGAAATATCGGGAACTAGAGAAGTCTGGATGAAAAAAGATGGGACCTTGTTTGAATTTGATATTCATAAAACAAAGGACAACAGTCTTTGGGATATCATCTCGAATCGTTATCGAAGGGTTTACAATCCTGAGGCCGGCAAAATCAAATAATCTTCACTTTGAATATGGTGACATTACCTAAATCAGTTTGGTCTATTCTGATCTGTTCGTAATGTTCAGGCTTTTTATCAGGGGGAAGAAGGGTTTTAGCGATCATCTTCTTCAGAATCTGTTCACCTTTCCACATATTTTCAACTTCAATGAGCCAGGCGTTTGAGACATTTTGAGATGTTGGGGCAATGTAAGTCTTTCCATCACCCCTGAGATTTTGTGAAATATAAAAATCCCTTCCTAGCATATCAATTACGGATTATAGCGATCGAGCTTGATGCCTTCTTGTTGAAGCCAAGGAACGAAGTGTTCATCAATCAACTTCTCTGCTTCACTCATGTCGATATCATCAATAGTCGTCACTTTATCACAGATTGAATCCAGAATTTTAGACTGAACTTTACCTGCTTCTATGACTTTGTGATAAGGAATGAGAGTATAAGTTGTCATGGCATATCGTGAACGGAATTTGTTGGGAAAAGCATTTTCAAGAGTATGTTCTACTTTCTTTCTAAGGAGAAACTTCTCATCACCTACTTTGTCAGACATCTCAACAAAATTCTCTAAAGAAAGATCTGCGACGGCATCACCATTTTTCTTTTGATGGTCGTTGTATTTTTCGAAAGTTGAACTCCAGTCATCACCATTTTGTTCAATTTGATCGAGGAGAAACTGGATATCCGAAAAACCACAATTCATTCCTTGTCCAAAGAAAGGAACGATGGCGTGGGCAGCGTCTCCCATTAAGCAGACTTGATCCTGATAAACCCAAGGAGAGCATCTAAGTGTGCCAAGAAAACCTTGGGGATTGTCCATAAACTCCGATTTAAAATCCGGCATTAAAGGAATTGCATCTGGATAAAA
>SBGE01000278.1 GCA_006226755.1 Deltaproteobacteria bacterium
ACAAGATTTGTTCTTTATTTTGGATATGATTTTGATAACAAATGGTCACTCTTTTCAGAAATTGAAGTTGAACACGCTGATGAAATATTCCTAGAGCAAGGTGGAATCAGATATACATCTAGTGAGTCTTTCAATTGGCAAACTGGTGTGTTGCTGATTCCAGTTGGTATATTAAACCCCATTCATGAACCTACAACTTTCTTTTCTGTGTCTAGAACAGACATCGAAAATAAGATCATCCCTTCCACTTGGAGAGAGCTTGGAACAGGTATTCATGGCTCACTTGGAAAATTTAGATATGAGATAGATCTTGTTACCGGACTTAAGGCCAGTAATTTTTCAAATGATGGAGTGAGAAGTGGACGTCAGAAAGCTAGTCAATCAGAAGCCAGAGATCTTGCCTGGGTTGGACGCTTTGATTACGCAGTCCTTTCTAATTTCACATTAGGTGTCTCGGCCTACGTTGGAAAAGCCGGTGGCGCTGCTACTGATGTAAAACATTCTGTTTATGATTTTCATCTGATTGGAAAATTTGGCGGTCTTCAGGTTCAAGGACTTTATGTTCTCACCAAGCTCGATGGAACCACTGCTCTTAATAATGAGAAAGGAAAAACCGGTTCAAACGCAATTGGTAGCGAACTCAGCGGATATTATCTAGATCTTGGCTACAACGTTCTTCATGGAATAAAAGACTGGCAACTGATTCCATTTGCTCGCTATGAAGCTTACAATACTCAAGAAAAAGTTGAGTCTGGATTTAGCAAAGATCCTTCAAAAGAAAGAACAAACACAGTGTTTGGTTTCAATGCCAAACCAAATGATAAAGTTGTCTTTAAAGCAGATTATACAATGGGAAAAAATAAGGCCAAAACAGGTTACGATACCTGGAGGCTGGGAGTTGGATGGAACTTTTAATAAGCTTCTCCTTACTTGCTAATTTGATTGTGATATCCAATGCGGAGGACCAGGTGAAAGATCCAGTCCTCCGTCTTCCTTTTTTTCAATCAAAAGAAATGCAGGCCTGTAATACTAAGAAAACATTTCAATATCTATCTAAAGAAATCAAAGAAGATATTAGTAAGAAAGTCGGTCTGAAATCTGTAGCAGGATTTTATCCCGTCTATAAGTCGGAATGCCTTGGAGAAACTAAGTATACTTATCTTCTTAATGACATCGTGAGATCAGAATATCAAACTCTCCTCATTTCATTAGTTAATCGCAAACTGGATCATATTGAAGTGGTTCGTTTTGATGAGCCCGACAAGTACAAAGCACCGAAAATATGGTTTCAACTCTTCAAGAAGCTCAAAAAATGGGATGATGTCGATGCCATTTCAGGAGCAACACTGACTCGATCTTCAACTCTCAAGCTTGCCAAACTCGCCCAAGAGCTTGGAAAATATCAAGATGAAAAAAAGTGAGAGAAATTCAGCCTATTTTATTTTCACCTCCACGGCCCTGACTGGATTATCGATCTGGGGGCTTAAGAAATGGGGAGAATCCCCAGGTCCTTTTGGGCCCGTTCAGCACCCTCTCCTAGATGAAATGCACTTCATTCATAATTTATTTAATCTTCTCTTCCTAGGTATGTTTGGTTGGCTGGGTGCGGTTCACATCAGATCAAAAATAAAATCTTCAAACGAAAGAAGAGTCACTGGAATTCTATTGATCTGCTTCTTTATTCTAGTCCCAATAACAGGACAACTTCTGCTCTATCTTTCCCAAAAAGAAGTTTTGGAGATTGGACGACAAACCCACTTAATAACGGGATTATTGGCAATTATTCTCTTTTATTTTCATTCTAAAAAGAAAAAGGCCCTCTAAAAAAGAGGGCCTCGTTCGATGGGGACACTTTGAGACATAAAGTCTCTCGGTTTCGATATTAATTCTTTAGAAACTTTTCAATTTCAACTTTTGTAATTCTAGATACTGACTCTCCACCACATCCTGGCTCGCTGGTATCTTTACACTTGTTCACAACCAGACAACCTTTTGGAGACATGACGTAATCCTTCGCTCCTCTAACTAGGATTCCTTCAACTGATCCTGTTTTGGCATCAAAAACAGCTGAACCTGAGTTACCACCAAAGGTATCAAGATTTGATTTGAAGTACTGGTCATGTGAATTTCCTTCTACATTTGCTCCAGCAGCTATTTTGGTAGGTAGTCCACTAGGGTGCCCGATCACAACCAAGTCAGCCCCAGTAGCTACTTTACCAGTTTTTCTGAAGCTCAATGGCTTTCTATCTGTTACGGCCCTGTCGAGTTGAATCAGGGCATAATCTGACATAACAGAGCTATCGAGAGCCTGAACCAGAATCTTTTTACATTTATAAACTTTGCTTTTTTCAATTTCGCCATCAGCGATTTCATCTGAACGATAATCAAATGCCCAGCTGTATCCGTCACAATGAGACTGACTGGAAACACAGTGACCTGCGGTGACCACAAGATCTGGTCCAACGAGGAAGCCAGAACATCTAGCAATAGCATTCTGCTGACTGAACTTCTCTTCAGCACATACATTCATGGATTCTTGAAGAGTTTCATTCTTTAGAACGTAAACACTCTTGTGTGCAGTTAGTTTGTAATTTGCAATTTGAGCAGCAGTAGATTTTGAAATCTCAACATGCAGGCTATTGAGAGCATCTTCCGGATCGAGACGATTATCTTCTCCATAAATGACTTTGTTTCTCGCAGCTTCAACATTCGTAAGCAGAGCAAAGCCCATCGCAATTGAACAAATTACCTTCTTCATACACACTCCCTAATACACTCTTCTCTCTAAAATGAATCCCGTTTGATTTGGTAATTGCACAATAGGGAATTCTCGGGAGCGAGTCATTTTGAAAATCAACAATCGTGTAAGTCTTACAGGAGATGTAAGAAAGTGTTAGGGCACTTTTAACAAGTGCCCGTAATGACGAAGCTTTTTAAATATCTTACAGAAATCTATCCGAGACGTTTGATGAGATGATACCCAAACTGGGTTTTGACTGGAGCTGATACTTCTCCTACCTGGAGACCCAATACCGCTTTCTCGAAAGCAGGAACCATCATTCCTTTTCTGAATTCTCCAAGATTTCCGCCCTGTTTTCCAGAAGGACAATTCGAAAAATCTTCGGCCAGTTTTTCAAAACTTTCACCTTCATTAAGCTTTTTAATCAGGTCTTGTGCTTCATATTCATGGTCAACAAGAATGTGTTGAGCGTTCATTACATCAGACATATTCACTCCTTTTAAAGAGAGAATATCAGATTACTAATGAGTGCGTACAGCTCCAAGATTTGCAAAGTAACTCAACAGCTCTTTCATGTCCTGCTTAAGAAGACGTTTATTCGCTCTCTCAAAATACCCTGACATAAAGTCCGTTATCTCTTCTAAAGAACGTGGTTTAGATAAGAATCTCAAAATGTCGTGAGAAAGTTCTGAAACTTCCAATGTTTTGGATCTACTGGAGAGAAAAACTGTCTTACCAATTTTTCTAAGCCTCCAACCGAATTTTAATCTGTACATGCATTAGGCTCCTCAATTTTTGGTGTGTAAGGGGGGGAGGGAGGTGGGGGCCTCCCTATCAGGAAAGGAGAGAAACTGAGTGAGATTGGTATATTCAAGGGAACCACTTAACGAGAGAATTTTGTTGGCCCAATCTCACTCAGATCCATCTGAGATCTATAAAAGCAAAGTGAGTGCCAAAAAAAACAATCACAAATCCCTGTAATCTCATTAAAGAATATTCCAAAAACGAAACAAATGTTTCAAGCGAAGAACGGTGCAAAAAGCACCGTTCTGAAATATTTAGTAAGCGTAGGCTTCGGCAAGGTTCTGAGTGTGACTTCTAATTTTTCGAAGGGCAACAACCATATCAGAATAAGTCAAAGCAGTGAGAGCACTGTACTCCCCTCTTGAGACTCTTTCTAAATGAGTTGATCTTAGAGTTTCAGCTCTGGCCCTTAGAGTTTCAGATTCTCTATAGACGATACTCATATCAATCTTTTCATCTGACTGAATATCTTTAGATATTGAATCATAATAATCTTGAACTTCTTTAAAGTAGTTCAAGAATTCTTCTTTTGATTCTTTAACCAAAATCTGATCGAGAGGAGTTCTTAAAGAATAACTACACAGTCTATCCAAGTAGTCTGCAATACTTTCTAATTCATCAGATTCTTTCAAAAGAGAAGTGGCAAGCCTTGATTCCTGAGCGCTCAAGGGGCTCTCCATCAACTTCACAATAAAGACAGTGACTTCTTTTTGAATATTATCAGTGATTTTTTCATAGTCTTTACTCTTACTTACAGCTTCACCATGTGACATAGTTCCCTTCTCGAGAAAAATATCTTTGGTCATCTCATACATTCTGCTGACAATCTCATTCATTTTCTTAACTTCAGCTTGCGCTTGAGCAAGAGCAGTGGCAGGAATCATATCTCTTGGTTCACCAAGCATAACAAGATGATACTGTTCTTTTTTCTTCCTCTCTGGAACCAGCTTGGTTACTAATCTGGCCAGATTGTGAATAAAAGGAAGGAATAGCAGTGTTGCTGTAACATTGAAAATGGTGTGCCCAGAAGCGATGTGAACAGCAATATTAGGTATCTCTCCAGCAGCGTCTACAAAATTAGGATCACCTGGAACAAAGAAATCGATCATCTTTATATAAAGTGGAAAAATCGTGAAAACAATCATCACACCCAGTAAATTGAAAATGGCGTGAGCGTACCCCGCTCTTTTAGCGGAAACGTTTCCTCCAACGGCGGCCAACAGAGCTGTAATTGTCGTCCCAATATTTTCCCCAAGGACAAGTGCGGCTGCCGTGTGAAACTGAATGACTCCAGTAGTAGCAAGGGCCATGGTAATCCCAAGCATGGCAGAGCTTGATTGAATGATCATAGTCAAAATACAACCGACAGCAATACAGGCTAAGTAAGAACCATAGTTTTGCCCGTTAAAATAAG
>SBGE01000145.1 GCA_006226755.1 Deltaproteobacteria bacterium
GATTTTTATAGAGGGGAGGACCCATTCAAGTCCTCCCCTGAGTTTTTTTGTTTATTAGCCAAGCAGTCTAAGTGCACTGTTTGGGATACCATTGGCCTGAGACAAGGTAGAGATACCTGCTTGCTTAACAATATTGTTTGCAGCAAGTTTTGAAGATTCGTATGCTACGTCAACATCTTCGATAGTCGATCTAGCAGCTTCCTGGTTCACAGCTTGGATTTCCAAGTTAGAAACAGTTGACTGAAGTCTTGATTGAACTGAACCGAGTGTTGCTCTGTATCCGTTAACTTTTTCAATTGCACCGTCGATATTTTCAATGGCTGATCTAGCATCATCTTTTGTTTCGATGGTTGTACCAGATACTCCAAGATTATCGATAGAAGCATTTGTTTCAGATGAATCGAAAGAGATTCTGTTCATATCTCCGCCGTATGCACCGACCTGAAACTCCATTTCACCTTGACCTTCACCGTTAATTAGAAAGGTCCCGTTGAACGTAGTTGATTGTGCAATACGATCAGCTTCTGAGAGTAGTTGTTGGTATTCCTTATTAAGGAATCCTCTTTCAGTTTCACCGACAGTGTCTGAAGAAGCTTGGATGGTCAACTCTCTTAGACGAGTCATAATTTGAGTTGATTCGTTCAATCCACCTTCAGCCGTCTGAACTAGTGAAATACCGTTGTTGGCGTTTCTAGCAGCTTGTCTCAAACCTCTCGTTTGTGCTTCCAAGTTTTTGGCAATCGCCAACCCGGCAGCATCATCGGCAGATTTAACAATTCTCTTACCTGACGATAGTTTTGATAAACTCTGATCCGCACTGTTTGAAACTTTCTTCAAATTCTGTTGTACAGATTCTGAAGCAATGTTTGTCGCAATTCTTAAGCCCATTTTGTTTCTCCTGTTAGGGTTACTTAATCCTGACCTTTGTTGTCAGCTATAAACCCTATCGGGACGCTCGGTTATTCACTTAAGTGTTTTGCTCAACTTTTATTAAAAAAAATGCTTAAGTCGCATAATTTCAGATATTTAGAATGGGAAATATTTGGCCCAGTGATTGCTACTCACGATTTGTGCCGGCCATTTCTCTACCTTTATATAGATTTTTTTAAATGAATTGTGTCTCAAATAAGGCATTCGATCTTTAGTTTTCACTAAGGCTTGCACAACTGATGTACAAATTTTGAATTTAAGTTGAAGTTTTGGAAGTTAAAAATAAAAAGGGCCCTCTGCTAAAAGGGCCCTTGGGTGGGTAAGTTTGCTATTGATTGGAAGATCAATATGGGTAAATGCTTATTAAAGCAGTTTCATTGCAGCTTGCTTGGAAACGTTCGCTTGCGCGAGAACTGTAGTACCAGCATTAGTTAGAATGTTGGCCTTAGACAGCTCAGAAGACTCAGCAGCAACATCCGCGTCTCTAATTCGAGAGTTGGCAGCTGATAGGTTTTCTACTCTTACTTCCAAGTTATTAATAGTCGATTGCAATCTGTTTTGAAGGGCACCAAGAGAAGCTCTTGAACCATTCACACTGTTCATTGCAGAGTCAATTTTAGCAAGGTTTTCCTGAGCATCACCTTTTGAAGAGATACCAAGTCCGCCTAGACCAAGTGAATCAGCTGTTGCTGAGTTTGTGCTTGGATCGAAACTTACTCTGTCTGTTTCAGCGTTGTTTTGTACACCTACCTGGAACTCAAGGTTATCACCTTTACCAGTTAGTAGCTCCATTCCGTTAAACGTAGTGGAGTTTGCAATCCTGTCGATTTCTGTAGTTAGTTGTTGGAATTCTAAGTCAGTAAACTTTCTTTCCTGTTCTCCAATTGTATCAGAAGCAGCTTGAACTGATAGTTCTCTGAGTCTGATAAGGATGTTCGAAACCTCGTTCATCCCGCCTTCAGCAGTCTGAACCATAGAGATACCGTCCCCAGCGTTTCTCGCGGCTTGTCTCGAACCTCTAATGTTTGCCTTTAAATTTTCACTGATTGCTAAACCGGCAGCATCGTCTCCAGCGTTGTTAATTCTAGAACCTGATGAAAGTTTAGCTAGTGCTGAATCTTGTTTTCTTACAGAGTTTGATAGTGACCTCTGTGCTTGTAACGATTGTACGTTTGTTCCTACTCTTAAACCCATGATTAATCTCCTCGTAACATAATTTACCTCCTTGTGGTGTTATTAATGAAAACGACAACCGTGTTGTTTTCCTTTTCCAATTCACAACAAGTCCCCATCCTTGTTGCAGTGAACTTCTCGGGAATGGGGCTTTATACTTGAGTATTTTTTTTAAAAAAAAGGCAATTTTTTCCAGCACTTACCTGCTCTTTTTGGTCAGGTATAGTCTAAGTTTTTGAAACGATTCCGTTCACAGAAAAATGGTCAGGTATTTATTTTTTGAATAATATTTGTGGTCGAGTATCCGTCTTTGAAAGAAAGAGAACGTACTTCTCCTCCATTACTCATAACGAAGTCAGATCCAACGATTTGATCAGGTGTCCAATCTCCACCTTTAACCAACATTTGAGGATTAACTGCCTTAATTAATTCTAGTGGAGTATCTTCTTCAAAGATCTCTACAAAATCTACGGCCTTTAAATTTTCTAGTACAATTTTTCTGTCGAGCTCAGCATTAATCGGCCTTTCAGCACCTTTTAATCTTTTAACAGAAGCATCAGAATTGAGACCGACAAAAAGCAAATCACCTTGTGCCCTTGCTTCATTCAGATACATGACATGGCCAGAGTGAAGGATATCAAAGCATCCATTGGTAAAAACAATTTTTTTGTTTTTATTTTCTTCTAAAAAAGATTTTGCCTCAGGAGACAATTTAAACATTATTTCACCAGTTTTGTTTCACTCAGACGTCCTTGAAAATCAAGGATGCCTGGTAAACCAAGAGCAACAAAGCTAAGTAGAGTTACAAGTGATCTGATGAATGTATGCTTTAATCTAAGTTTCTTTCCTTCTACGTGCACAAGGCGAATTCCCATCATCGATTTGCCAACGGTGCCTGCAACATCGAGGATTGTAAAATAACTGACATAGTAAATTACAAACAATGAAAGAATATATTTAGCTAGTTCAATCTCACCTAGAGACTTAACAAGAATTTCATACTCAAGCCCCGATACAAACATCAGTAGAGCAAGAGTCAATCCTGTTGCCATGGTGACAAGAATAAGATCGATGACAAAAGCAGAAACCTGATTGAACAAGGGAGCCTTAAGTAGCTTCTTGGCCTTAGCTTCTTTTTTAACTTCCCTTTTAGGTATCTCGGGAACAGAAACTGAAATATTTTTTTCTGTGCTGTAAAATGCTGCCAACTCTGAGTTGGCTACGGCATTACTGTGCATGGACGAAGAGTCAGTAAAGTTATGAATAACGCTGGGGCTTTTTCTAGGAGTGATTTTGGCGCGTTTTTCTTCTTTTTTATTTTTATGAAAACCGAGACCTTGAGTAATCGGCTTGAAATCAAAATCATTTTCATCAAAATCAAAAACGATTGGCTCTTGGTTTTTAGGAGACGTATTCGGAGTCTCGTTGATCATAAATCTCTCCAAGTGTTGGTTTATAATAGAATCTCACATTGGATACAAGGCATCAATAAACTTTTAACCTTTAAGTGCGCAATGCAAAAATCCAATACCGCAAACTGCAGCAGTTGGAGCGCGCATTATAGGCATCTCAAGCTTTAAACCATCTACTCCCCAGGAGGTGAGTAGAGCTTCTTCCTGGGCACTAAATCCGCCTTCAGGTCCAATTAACAACAAAGAGTCAGTTGTCACAGGGTGAGTGAGATTAGAGTCTAATAATGTCATAAGAAAGGCCGAACTATGCTCTTTAATCATTTGTTCGAGTTGTGCAAATTTTATGACCTCAATATTGTCCAACTTCCATGGATTGTTTGACTGGCAATATGCCGACTCTAAAATATTCGAAATTCTATCAGGTTTCAAAAAGCTCTTTTGGGAATATTCAGTTTCAACAAATCTCAAACTACTGACTCCAAGCTCGACAGATTTGCGAAGAACTTCTTCCAAAGCTTCTTTCTTCGTTAAGCCAACAATCAGATGAAATTTTCGAGAATCCGGAGATTTTGAAACTGATTCTATTGATAAGCTTGTTTCTTTTTTATCAACGGACTCAATAATGGCCAAGGCTGAGACACCCTCACCATTCAATATTTTAATTTTTTCTGTCTTTTTAACTCGTACAACTTTTGCGAGATGTTTATGAACGTCTCCGTCCAAAACAATCTTCTTACCCTCGTCAACCTGAATACCTTCTAGATAGACTGCTCGCACTTTAACCTCTGAACAAAATCGCAGACCAGTCATTCTGACTTACAACATCGAGTTTGCTGACTTCTGGATATTCTTTGATAATTGTATCAACCTGATGATTTAAAAGACCACTGACTATCAAAAACCCTTTTTCCTTTAATGAGTTTAAGATTGGACCTTTTTCAAGTATCAATACATTTTCCAAAATATTGGCAAAGACCAAGTCATATTTCTTTTCAGTTTTAAACTTTTCTCTATGAACCAATGAAGAACCTTCCAGATTGTCTCCCTTAAAGTTCAATTGAAGATTATAAAGACAGTTATCAAGAGCTGGTTTATCAATATCCATGAAACAAGTTTTATACTTAAGATACTTAATGGCGGCGATTCCAAGAATTCCTGACCCACATCCAAAATCCAAGCATTCGCCATCTTTAGGTAAATCATCCAAGATTTTATCCAAAAGCTTCAGACACAAAAATGTTGTCTCATGCGTACCTGTACCAAAACCCATGCCAGGATAAATTCGAACAGATTTTTCGACATCTTCTTCTATCCATTCAGGGATAATTTTGATTCGCTCTGAAACTTCAATTGGAGCATAGAACCCTCTCCATGTTTCATTCCAGTCCTCTTCCAACTTCTGATCGAAAGAATAATTAATTAATGTTCCCTGTGATTTCATCTTAACAAGTGTCTCTTCCAATCCTTCAGGAAGAAGATCAAAATACAGTCGAAATGTTCTTGCATCATCTGAAGAAAGTTTGGATTCAACTTCTTCGATCGTTTCATGGGTGACATCACCACCAGAGAATGCCTTTTCTCCAAGAATTTCATCCACTGTACTTTCTTCCAAAGAGAACTCTTCTATTCCCAGGCAGTTATACTGCTCATGACAAAGCCCAAACAGCTCGTCGAGCTCAGTTTCTGGCGATGTGTAAATGTTTAAAATTACATACTTTTTTGTCATAGACGACCCACAAAATGTAAGGCTTACTCTCAATCTTTAAGTTGATCTCAATATATGATAAATGACCTTGTACCAAACAAATCTCAGGGTTGAAATGTATATTATAGGAATTGCAGGGGGCTCAGGCTCCGGTAAGACAACATTTGCCAACAAGGTTCAAACCAACGTCAAGCACGATGTAAGCATGCTTCACATGGATTCCTACTATCTCCCCATGCTTCCCAAAGATTTATATACAGCATCTGATCGTCCCAACTACGATCATCCACATGCATTTGACTGGCCTCTTCTTCGACAACATATTTTGAATCTGAAAGAGGGAAAAAGTATTTCTTCACCTGTTTACGATTTTAAAACAAGTACTCGGACAGACAGATCAGTACCTGTTAAGCCAACTTCAGTTATTATTTTTGAAGGCATTTTCACTCTGTTTGACCAGGAAATCAGAGATATGCTCGATATCATGTGCTTCTTGCACGTCGATTCAGATATTCGTTTTGCTAGAAGACTTCATAGAGACGTCAAAGAGCGTGGTCGATCTCTAGAGTCTGTCATCGATCAGTATTACGAAACAGTTAGACCGATGTATCAAAGGTATCTTGACCCTCAAAGGCAGTTTGCTGATTTTGTTGTTGGAGAAGAAACTGATATTGCAGCTTCAATTTTGGCCGCAAAGATCAATGAACTTTTGGACAACACATCAGATCCAGAATTCAACCATGGACTTCATCGAAATTTCGCCAAAGTGCCAGAAGAATCGTATACTACCTTACATGAGCAATAATATTAGATTCACTCCAATTGGGGGAGTCGGCCAGATAGGCAGCAACATGTCTTTGGTAGAGGCCGATGGTGCACGTTTTATAATAGATTCTGGAATCCTTTTTCCCTACGAAGATTTTTTTGATTTAAATTATCTCATTCCAGATATGTCTGATCTTGGAAAGATTGATCGTATCATCATTACTCATGGTCACGAAGATCATATTGGGGCCATTGCTCACTTCAGAGACAACTATCCAGATGTTCCCATTCATACTCCAAAGTTTGCTGCGCTTTTGATGGCAAAGAAGCTTCGCGAAGCTGGGCATGCACAAAAATTTGAGATTTATAAAGATCTAGATGAGATTAAATTAACAGACTCTCTTTCTGTTTTTCCTGTTCGTGTGGACCACTCTATTCCAGATACTCATGGTCTACTCATTTGTGATAAAAAATCAGATACCGCTTTGATTTATGCCAGCGACTTCAAAGTGGACAACATCAAAAGTCCATCGCTGACAGCGGCAGCAAAAAGGTTTTCCACATTCACACATAGGGTTGCTCTTTTCGATTCAACCAATATGACATCGGGACAAGACAAAACACTCAGTGAAGATGAACTTTACGAAGATCTCAAGACTGTCATTGAAGAATCAAGTGGACGAGTCTTTCTTACAGCGTTTGCATCCAACGTTGATCGAATTCAAACTGTTAATAAGATCTGCTCTGAACTACGACGACCTATGGTTATGATTGGACGTTCAATGAAGTTTTACACCCAAACCGCAGCAGAAGAGGGTTATCTCAAAGAATATTCCAAGATTCATTATGATTGGGGTGAAGTGCTACCTGATCAAAAAAATCTTGTCTGTCTGGTTTCAGGATGCCAAGGAGATTTCAAGAGTGCCACCAGAAGAATCATCACAGATGAAGATTCTTCACTTATTTTGAATGAAACTGACACTTTTATTTTCAGCAGTAAAACCATTCCTGGAAATGAAAAAAAATTATCTCTTCTTGAAAACAAGCTCTCCAACAGGGGCGTTCGAGTCATAAAACCCGGTAAATACAAAATTCACGCTAGCGGGCATGCCTGCAAAGAAGATTTGAAACTGATGTATCAACTTTTTAAGCCAACGCATGTTATACCGATCCATGGAGAGAGTACTTTTCTTGACGCCCACATAGAGTTTGCGAAAGGACTCTTGAAGGACATCAATTGTTATCGACTTTTGAATTTCAGGGGGTTTGAAATTGAAAAGAATGGTGAAGTTCATATCTTTCAACTCGATCAACTCGACCCAATACTCATTCATGGAAAGGGAATAGAAATTGAACGTTCTGCATTGTCAGAGAGAAGGAAAATGGCCTGCAATGGTGTCATCTTTGTTTCTTTAAATCTTAAATCCCAAAAATACTTTATTGATATGCGCGGTCTTCCCAAAAAGATGACTGACCGAAAAGAGCAGCTGGAGAATCTGGTAAAGGTCCACCTGAATGGCAAAAAGTTTCGCGGAACTGAAGACCTAAGGGTAAATATCAGGCGTTTTTGTCAGGAACATTTAGGGTACAAACCTGTCACCCTCGTCCAGGAAGTTTGATTCTGATAAAATAATTTCATGGAAAATTATTTTGGTCTCCTGATAGCCGTTTTAATTTTGTTAACTGTTGTTCTGACTGCAATTTTGGCAGTAATTGTTTATATGGTTTTCTTCAAAAAAGAGGATAAACCCGTACAAGCTTCACCAACAACTGATGAGGTGGACACACCACAATTAAAAGCTTCCGCCAAAAAACCAATTATCGACACACCTATACTTACCACCTGCAAGGCCCATGAAGAGGCAAGGGCCGTAAATGTATGTGCCATTTGCGGAGATCAACTCTGCGAATTATGCGTTCGAGAGGATGAGCACATTGTTTTTTGCCCGGAGCATTTTAAAACATATGTTGATCACAAATGGGTTGAAATCAGCAATGTACGCACCACTGCAGACACACCAGAGGCCAGTGCTTACGTTTATGAATTCAAGAGGAAAATCTGGAAGAGAGAGGGAACTCCAACCTTTATCGTCACTCATTACAAGATCGATCTTGATAATGATCAGATTGAATCCTATGTAAAACTTATGGTACGTGAAGAAGAAGAATCTGATCTCAGCAAACGTCTTAATGAATCAATTCAGTAAAGAACCTTGTCGGCTCTCGGCATCCATGCCTTCGCTGACATTCAGAACATCCTGTTCATTAAAAAAGCCCTTGGACCATATGGCGCCAAGGGCTCTTCGTTTCGGGGGAAACAATTTCAATCTTAGAGATTGAAAGACTTATCGTCTGAACTATTTTCGTCGTTTCTTAGGTAAGTTGGAGTATCCAGCTCTTCTTCATCAAAATTGATGAATCCTAATTTTTCAGCAATTGACTTCGCTCTGCTGGAAGTTGGACCTACAGGTCTATTCTCTCTCGCAACAGGAGCTTTAGATTGCTCATAATTGCTTGCCGCCGCTTTGATTGATCTTACCAAGTCAGAATCTTGTCTTGGTTGTTGCTCTTGAACTTCAGATCTATCCATCGCCATTTCCTGACGAGCTTCATATTGCGGTTCAACTTTTCTTTCAACCGGTCTTGCGACTTCAATTCTTTCTTGCTCAATTACTGGCTCTTCCTTTCTAGGAGGAGTTAAGTCTTCTGAGGCCCATGCGGTTGGCTTGGCAAGTTCTGAATTATGAGCAACCTCATGTCTTGGTGCTGCAACTTGATTAATAGACTTAACAGAAACTCTGTCTTGTCCATGTAAGCCTGTCGCAACAACGGTTACTTTAATTTCGTCTTCCATGTTCTCATCAATAACAGTTCCGAAGATGATTTCAGCATCGTCATCAGCTGCTTCCATAATGAGAGTAACTGCTTCATTAGTCTCATGCATTGTCATTGATGGGTTACCAGTAATATTAATAATGATTCCTGTAGCACCATCAATTGAAATATCTTCAAGCAGTGGTGAACTAATTGCTTCAGTTGCAGCTTTAACAGCTCTATCTGGACCTGTACAAACTCCTGTTCCCATAAGGGCAAGACCTTTGTTGGCCATAACTGTCTTAACATCTGCAAAGTCAGCGTTGATATGACCAGTGTTATTGATCAAATCTGAAATACCTCTGACGGCATTCAAAAGTACTTCGTCTGCTTTCTTAAATGTATCTACTAACGACAAACTTTCACCCGCCAAATACAGAAGTCTCTGATTTGGAATTGTAATTAATGAATCCACATTTTCTTCAAGTACATGGATTCCAGATTCTGCTTGTCTGAATCTTTTTTTACCTTCAAAGATAAATGGTTTTGTTACTACACCTACTGTAAGTGCACCCAATT
The DNA here is from genome assembly GCA_006226755.1 of Deltaproteobacteria bacterium. Lineage (GTDB taxonomy): Bacteria > Bdellovibrionota > Bacteriovoracia > Bacteriovoracales > Bacteriovoracaceae > M0603. The sequence continues at coordinate 9,379 of SBGE01000145.1, forward strand.
CTTTTGCAAGTTTAGCAATTACAGGAGCGGCTCCGGTACCTGTACCACCACCCATACCGGCAGTGATAAATACCATGTCTGATCCTTCAATTACTTCACTTAGCTTTTCATACTCATCAAGAGCAGCTTTTCTTCCAATTTCTGGATTTGCACCAGCTCCAAGACCTTTAGTAATGTCAGCTCCGAGCTGAACTTTTGTTGGAGCAAGACTTGAGTTAAGGGCCTGTGCATCTGTGTTGGCAACAATGTACTCAACACCAGAAAGACCGGCTTTAATCATTGTGTTTACGGCATTACAACCACCGCCACCAATACCAATTACTTTGATTTTGGCGCCGTCGTTGAATCCTCTAGCGTTGTCATCTGAAATTTCAAACATAAGTTTCCCCTTTAAAAAATCTCTTTGAAGACGGACTTCAAAGAATCACTTAATTTTCCAATCAAATCTATCTGCGGCTGTTGCTGATCTCTCGAGATTGAAATTGGCTTGTGTTTACCAGACTCAATCAAAAGACCCATAACAGTCGAAAACTTCGGATTTTGCATAATGTTTGTCATGCCACCAAATGGTGATGGGTAACCAATCTTGGTTGGCTTTCCGATAATATATTCACCAAGTTCAGGCAAAGACTTAATCAAAGCTCCTCCACCTGTAAGAACGATTCCCCCAGAGATGTCCTGGTCAAAATCTTTTTCAGCAATTATTTCTTTTACAATATCAAAGAGTTCTTCTGCTCTGGCGCCGAGAACTTTTGCGATGTAATTGATTGCAACTTCTCTTGGCCTTGTACCTGCGATACCTTTCACAGTTATGTGAGCCGATTGATTCACAGACTCTTGTAGAACACATCCGTGATTAATTTTAATTCTTTCAGCTTCTGCGTGTGGAACCTTGAGTGCGACAGCTAGATCATTCGTAAAATGGTTTCCACCAACCGGTATAATTTGAGAGTGGATCAATGAACCTTCTTTCCAAACTGCAATGTCAGTTGTCCCACCACCTATATCGACAAGGATAACACCCATTTCCTTTTCTTCACTCGATAGAACAGATTCAGAACTCGCAATTGGTTGAAGCACAATATTTTCTGCGTTTACACCAGTGGCCTCAACACACTTAACCAAGTTTTGAATAAGGCTTATTGAACCTGTTACGACATGAACATGTGCCTCTAGTCTTACACCACACATTCCAACGGGGTTCTTGATTCCTCTCGTATTATCAACTCTGAATTCTCTAGGAATAACGTGAAGAATTTGTCTATCCGAAGGAATCACAACAGCTTTCGCAGCTTCAATTACTCTATCAACATCATCACTGGTAATTTCTTGTCCCTTGATTGCAACAACACCGCTGCTATTAAAAGAGTAAATATGACTTCCAGCTATTCCGATTGTTGCTTGTGTAATATTCACACCTGCCATCAGTTTTGCTTCTTCTAGAGATGCTTGGATAGAACTGACTGTCTTGTCGATGTTAACGACAGATCCTTTCTTCAAACCATGAGAGGGGTGTGTTCCGATTCCAATGATTTCTAAATCGGTTTCAGATGTTTTTGTGCCGACAATGGTACACACTTTCGTCGTACCAATATCCAAGCCAACAAGTATGTTTTTTTCATTCATATGAGATTCCTTTCTCATCTTAAACAGAATCATTCTGCCCAGTTGACAAATCTTAGAAAATTAAAGACTTGTCCCCTTTATAAAAATTTTAGGATCAGTCGTTGAACTTGACAACCACTTTTTTCGCATTGGTCAAGTTGATGATGGTGGGGACTTTTTTCTTTTGCCCCATATAGGAAACGATTTTCTCAAGTTTTTTTAGTTTACCATTCCAGTCTTCTTTTCCAAGAAACACACTGGAGGCCCTATTTTTAGAACTGAGAATCATGGTGAGTTCTTTATTTTCATCAAGAATTACTTCAGAAAGATTTCTTCTAACTTTGTAGTCCATTCCCATTACTAGTCCTGCTACATCTTTTTGTAGCTTCTTATCCATTTCTTCAACAGGAAGGGCCAGAAAGGGGAGTGGTTTGGTCAATTTATTTTCTGCCCTAAGGAGAACTTCATAAGTAGGATCAAAGAGCTCGCCGGTTTCAACTAAAATGGCCTCATAAGACTCAAGTCCACCCTTCTTAAAGATTTGAACTTTCATCAAAGGTTCTGGGCATCCGAATTTAAAATTTAACTGATCACGAAGTGGATCATAATTTATTTTATAATCAGAAATGAAATATTTATCCTTCAATTTCTCTTTAACAATTTTAAGCTTCATATCTCTCAAGCTTTGAGCTCGTTCAAAAACTTTGATGAGTTGAAGTGTAAGTGTACCGGCCGTCCTAGAGGGGCAAGAGCCAAATGATGTTCTGTACTTTACTTTTTTTTCTTTGGTTGTAATGGCGGAAAATGACGACGCTGAAAACAGCATTGAAGCTAGAAGTATTGCTAAGCTAGTGCTCGACCTCAAATTCAAAATTTACCCCAAATTGCAGTTTCATTTCTGCTTGCAAGAGTTTCATCAGTTCCATGGTCTCTGAGTATGAAGAACCGCCAAAGTTTTCAAGAAAGTTGCCATGCTTATGACTAACTCTCACTCCACCCAAAGTGAAACCTTTCATTCCTATTATATCAACATAATGCCCCGCCCTGCAACTTATGTCACCCATATTTGAATTTTTAAAAATACAACCGCAGGTATTTTGATTCATTGGCTGGGAATTATTTCTTTTTTCGAGATAGTCTTTGATTAAGATTTTAAGATTTTCATCAATACCAAAGTGTTTTAATTTGGCAGAGAGAATAACTTCTCCCTCCTTTAAAAAATTATTTTTTCTATAAGAGAATGAAGAATCATCAATAAGATGTGTTTTAATTTCACTGTTTTTATCAAGGTACTTAACTTCGGTTATTAAAGATCCAATTTCACCCAAGTTCGTTCCTGCATTCATAAAGATGGCACCGCCAAGGCTGGCAGGAATTCCTGTAAACACTTCCCAGCCTTTAAGTCCCAATTTCGAAGCTGTAGAAGTCAGTACTGCCAAAGAAACAGAGGCCGGTAATTCATAAACATCCCTGACAGAGTCGAGATATGTTTTATCAAAATCAAATTTTAATTGAATGGCTATCCACGGAAGATTTTCCGGTAGAAGTATATTGGCACCCCAACCAAGAATTTTATACTGAAGCTTGCTCTTTTTAATCTCATTAATAAGTTGTTGCAGGGCGAATTCATTTTTAACAATTACCAAGTTTCCAACAGAGTGGAGCTTGATCGTAGAAAACTTTGTAAGATCCTGGTCAAAATGAATTTCAATACCTTCAATCTTGTTTTCGACAGATTTTAGGAATTCTTTTTCTGAACCCATTCTCTGATTCTCCTACCGATAGCACCGGCCCCAAGAGTAACGATGATGGTGTCTTCATCAACAAGTTTATCCAAATGTTCATACATGTCATCTGCCTCATCTAGAATTTCAACAAGTCCAGGATGAAGTGCATTGATATCTTTGGCCAATCGTTTTGAAGTAATGCCACTAATAGGTTCTTCACTCGCAGGATATATAGGCTTCAAAAACACCTTGTCCGCATAGTTAAAGCAATGAAGGAAGTCATTCCAACAATCTTTTGTTCTTGTAAATCTATGTGGCTCAAAAAAGACTGTCAGCTTCCTATCGGGAAAACAGCCACGAGTCGCACGCAGGGTTGATTTAATTTCTGTTGGGTGGTGGCCATAGTCATCAATAATTTGAATTTTGTTGTTTTCAAACAAAGTTTGAAATCTGCGACCTACGCCATTGAATTTCTTAATTGAATTCGCAATAAGTTCAAATGAAAGTCCCATATTGTATGCAATAGAGATGGCACCAAGTGAATTTAAAACGTTATGTTCTCCAGGAATAGCAAGACTTACCTCTACTTGCTTCTCTCCTTTATAATAAAGATCATAGCGAGTTTTCGTTCCCTCGTATTTTATATCTCGTGCTTCAAAGTCAGCACCTGTCTCGATTTCAGAAATTCCAAAAGTTACCCAAGGTTTCCTCATCTCTTTAAACAGTCTCTTTATAGTTCGATCATGAAAATTAAGAGAGCATACGCCATAAAAGGGGACACTGTTTGCAAATTCCAAAAAGGCCTCATGAAGTGCTTCTTCCGAGCCGTAGTGGTCAAGATGATCATTATCGATATTTGTAATGACAGACATGATGGGATGAAGAAGTAAAAAAGATCCATCAGACTCATCTGCCTCGGCCACAAGATATTCTCCTGTGCCAACTTTCGCATGTCCTTTAAGGTTTTCGACAATCCCACCAATTATATAAGTTGGTTCGTATTTACTCTCCTGAAGAATAGTCGCCAACATACTGGTTGTCGTTGTCTTTCCATGGGTACCAGCAATAGCGATTCCTTTCTTTAGACGCATGAGTTCAGCCAACATTTCAGCTCTTCTCATGATGGGAATTCTATTTTCTTTTGCTTGAACAATTTCTGGGTTGTCTTGTCTGATGGCAGAACTATAAACCAATACCGTAGCACCCTTTACATTCTCGGCCTTGTGTCCAAGATGTACCGTGGCTCCCATCGCTTCCAGCTTTTCAACAGTTGAAGATCTTGAGGCATCTGACCCAGATACTTTATATCCAAGAGAGAGAAGAATCTCTGCGATTCCACTCATTCCAATACCGCCAATACCTATAAAATGAACGTGAACATCACTTCTGGCCGTTAACAAAATTTATCTCCGCGAATGTAAATTAAAAGCCAGGAAAGTTCTGTTGTTCTTCTGAGTTTGAATCCCTGGTAAAGCTTTGGGACTCACTAAACGACCTTTGCTGACCGAAACGTTGGCCATTATAGTACGAAGAGTGATCAGATGTGAAATTCTCAAAACCAGATGTGCGCGGCGCGTTTAGTCGCTGCTGGTAACGATAAACAGAGAGAATAATTCCCACGCCCACACAGTTCATAATCAATGAAGTTCCGCCATAACTGACGAATGGAAGATTGAGACCCTTGGTTGGCAAAAGCCCGAGCACCACACCCATATTCAAGAAGGCCTGTAGACCAATGGTATAAGTCACTGCGGAAACCACCATCGCGCCATAGCGATCTTCAATCTTTGTTGCGATTTTCATTCCTTGATAGACGAAAGTAATGAAGAGTCCAACTAAGACAACAACACCCAAAAAGCCTAACTCTTCTCCGATCACGCTGAAGATAAAATCATTATGGGCCTCTGGAAGATAGAACAGTTTCTCATTGCTGTTTCCAAGACCCTCTCCCACGATTCCGCCATTGGCAAAGCCAAAAAGTGACTGGATGATTTGAAAACCACTACCTCTTGGGTTTTTCCATGGATCGAGAAAAGCAAACAATCTTCTCACCCGATATGGCTGACTCACTAGAATCATGGCACCAAGTGCAAGACCAACAGGAATTGCGCCATAAAAAATCTTTCTTGGAAAATTGCTCAAAAAACAAGTGAACGCCATGACCAAGCAACAGATGGAAAAGGTTCCAAAGTCAGGCTGTATAACCAAGATACCAAGTGGGGCCAAAAGCCAAAGTCCTTTAGAGATCTTTTCATTTTTAGGCATAGTGGTGAATGAATCGAAGTACTGGATAGAAAACAAGAGAGTGGAAAATTTCAACATTTCTCCGGGCTGGAGTCCCATGAACCCCAAATTAATCCATCTACTTGCTCCATTTACTGAATGCTGAATTCCAGGAATTAACGTCAGAATCATCATGAGTGCAATGCTGGCATGACCGACAAAGGTTAACTTCTGCCAAAACTTGAACTTCATTCGATACATGATGAATGCACCAATGAAGCCAATCATCAGGTAAATCATTTGCTTTAAGAAGATATAAGCTGCACTTGAGTGAACTTCTCTGGAATAAAGATAAGACGAACTAAGAACCATCACTGCACCAATGACAATGATCACTCCCAAAACAATTAGAAATCTTTTGACTATAGAGTCCAGTTCTTCATGATTTCCCATAGTAAAATTCTATCAGAAATCACATGCTTTACAACAAGTGTCGTCATCAAAGCTGATAAACAAGTTTCTTGAAGTAATTTCCTCTTTCTTCAAAGTCTCTAAAGAAATCCGAACTTGGATTCCCAGGAGAGAGAAGAATGGTGTCTCCGGTTCTGGACTTTTGGTAAGCAAGCAATACAGACTCTTCAAAAGAACCAACAATGAATGTTTGGTCATGATCACCAAGCGCTCTATTCATTCTTTCCTTGGACTCACCAACAAGAACAAGCACTCTCGTGTTTCTAATGATGTCATCTGTGTATGGATCGTATTCGATTTCTTCAATATCCTTTCCACCTGCAATCAGGATTGGAGGATTTTTGAAGCTTTTGATACTTTTGATCATTTCGTCCATGCTCTCAGCTTTGGAGTCGTTGTAAAAACAAACTCCATTTTTTTCCATAAGGAACTCTAGACGATGTGGGATTCCAGGAAATTTTTCAATACAGGTTTGAATGGCCTTATCCGAAACTTCCAGGGCCTTACATGCTGTTACTGCCGCAAGCAGGTTTTCTCTATTGTCTTGACCAACAATTCTCATTTTGTTGACCTTGAACTCTGAGTGGTAGTTGATGTTGCTGTGAATTCTTCTGTCGTGAAAGTGAGTTCCTTGGATCTCATTCATCACACCCATGCTCATAAAGCTTTTTCTTGAATACCAATAAGTCTGACAATTGGCGTTTCTAAAGAAAGTATTGTTCGCAAGAGTATCGAAGTTCACCACAAGAGTATCATCTGGAGACAAAGTCTTGATGATGCTCAGTTTAGTCTCAATATATTCTCCGACCGACTTAAAGTGAGAGTCAGAGTATCTTTCAGAGATATTTGTGAATACAACTAGTTTTGGATGAAAATTTTGAACAGCTCTCATTTGAGAAGCCGAAACTTCAACTACAACGTAATCAACTTCATCTTTATTAGGCAACATGGCGTACTCAATGAATGGAGTTTCACTTGTACCACCTACAAATACATTTTTTCCGTCAAGCTTTAGGGTAAAACCGATCATGTGAGATACGGTTGTACGTCCAGATGATCCACAAACAGCAATGATAGGCTTACGACAAAGAAGATTTGCCAACGCAAATTCAGAGTAAACTTCTTTACCATGAGTTCTTGCGAGCTCGAGCTGTGGAAGATCAGGGCTTACAGAACTAGAGTAAACAACAACGTCAGCATCGATGAAGTCTTCATCTCTGTGCTCACCAAAAGTCATCTCTAGTGCTGGTTTAATTTTCTTAAGTTTCTTAACTGCTTTGTTAAGATCAAAGATTGGCTTGATATCTGTAACTCTGATGTGACATTCAAGTTGGTTGAAAAAGTTAATCAGCCTAAAGCCTGTTTTACCAACACCAACAACCAGAATTTTCTTGTTCTTGAACCTTTCCATTAACGACTACTCCTATCGCATCTTCAATGTAGCCACGGCAAAGATTGCGAGGAAAATACTTATAATCCAAAACCTCACAATAACTTTTGGCTCGGGCCAACCCATTAGCTCAAAGTGATGGTGAATGGGAGCCATCTTAAAAATTCTTTTCTTTCTGGTCTTGTAAGAAGCAACTTGTAGTATTACCGAAATTGCTTCGGTGACAAAAACTCCACCAATAATCACAAAAAGAACTTCATTTTTAGTCAGTACAGCAATGGTGCCTAGCGTCCCGCCCAAAGAGAGGGAGCCCACATCACCCATGAATATCTGAGCTGGATAGGAGTTGTACCACAAAAAGCCCACCCCTGCACCTATTATGGCCGCTGCAAAGATAGTCAACTCGCCCACGCTTTCGACGTAGGGAACAAAGAGATAACCAGAAATTTCCCTGTGCCCCGCAACATATGTCATGAGTCCAAGTGAAGCTGCACTGGTGATAATTGGACCAATAGCTAAACCATCTAGACCGTCAGTTAGATTTACTGCGTTACTAGAACCAACTATTACCAAGGCCGCAAAGAAATGGAAGAAGATTCCAAGATCAAGAAGAGGTCCTTTCACAAAAGGTACGTAAAGAGCTGTATCAATAACGTTAAAGTGAACCAATACGAATGAGGCAGCAAACGCTGTCACAAATTGCCACAAGAGTTTTCCCTTGGCAGAGATTCCGTCAGTGTTTTTTTTCAAGACTTTGAGGTAATCATCGAGAAAGCCCAAAATGAAATAGCTTAAAGTAACGCCAATGGTCACAAGAAGAGGAATAGAAAAGAAGTTCCCACTGATAAGGATGGCCGCGAAGATACTTCCCAAGATGAAAACACCACCCATTGTCGGAGTGCCTGCTTTTTTCAGGTGAGATTCTGGTCCATCGTCTCTAACGACCTGCCCAAACTGTTTACGCTTCATAAAGTTGATGAAGTGTTTTCCCCACCAAATGGAAATTAGTGTTGCCGCAAGAAAGGCCACGAACGATCTAAAAGTAATATAACGAAAAATATTCAGAAGACCGACGTCCTGACTAAGTGGATAGAGCAGGTGATAAAACATGATCCGTTCCTTGGATTTTGAAAGTTTTGCTCAGATATTAAAATATATCTATTAATGACTCTAGTTGTAAAGAACGAGAGCCTTTAATGAAGGCATGAGTGAAACCACTCAAGTTCGGTTTTGACTCAAGATACTGCTTGGTCGAATCGTATGTAATTCCATTTGCAGCACCGGATTTATAGTCGCTAGAAAAACGACCAATGAAGACTGAGTTTTGATGATTAAATCGTTTTAAAATATATCCTATTTCCTGGTGATAAGAGGGGGATTTTTCTCCAAGCTCATTCATATCACCCAAAATAACAACTGCGTGTTCTTTTGAAATATTGTGATCTTTTAAATATTGAAAAAAATATTCCAAACTCACTTTCATGGATGAAGGGTTCGCATTATATGCATCCATAAAAATTTTGAGAGAGCCCTTTTCAATCCAGTTGGCCCTGTTCATCTCAGGAAGCTGATAGGTTGAAGCTGCATTTAAAAATTTCTCTGCGTGCTCTGGATAGACAAGACAGGCCAAACTTAGACACGTGACCATATTGGAGTAATTATAATCACCACCCAAATCAGGGTTTTCAAATTCATATATTCCACCACCAACTTCAAATTCAACCTTTGAACCTTGCTTTGTATAATTCGTCTTAGTTAATGTTTTACCCTCAAGATTACTTAAGAATTTATCACTAGATGGAACAACAAAAAATCCCGTCCCCTTCGATTCAACATGGTCAAAAAGAGCTCTTTTTTCTTTGAAAACATTTTCTTCATTATAGAAAAACTCGAGGTGAGATTGACCAATATTGGTAATCATTCCATGGTCGTGATCGCCCATTTCACAAAGGGCCGGAATTTCACCAGGATGATTGGTTCCCATCTCTAGAATGCAAATCTTGTGATGGTCTTCAAGGTCAAGAAGTGTCATCGGCACACCTAGATGATTATTCAAATTTCCCCGAGTTGAATGAACATCTTTCCCAAAAACACTTTCAAGTAACGCTTTTAGCATTTCTTTATGACTTGTTTTACCATTGGATCCGGTAATTCCAAAAATTACTCCACCAGAAGCTTTGAAGTCATCTCTTCTGTGTCTTCCAAGGTCTTGGAGGTAAGCGACAGTGTCTTCAACTTCAATAAAGCAAGTCTTCTTACTATCTAGCGCATCTAATCTGTTCCGATTTTTTTCATTTGATTCAAAAACAACTATAGGACATACGGATTTCAAAACATTTTCAACATAGTCAAAACCATCGAAATTCTCACCATTAATGGCATAAAAAACTTGTCCCGACTCATACTTTCTAGAGTCTGTGCAAATAGAGAAATCCCCCTCCGGCAACTGACCATGCACCTTCACCAAAAACTTTGAATTGTTAAAATGTCTTGAATTAATCATTTATTTCCCAATGAAATCCTGAACCACCTCAAAGTCACTGAAGTGATTTTTGACTCCATTTATTTCTTGGTATTCTTCATGCCCTTTTCCGGCAATAAGAATGACTCCATTAAGATTTTCTTTCAATGCCATTTCGATGGCAAGTTTTCGATCCAGCTGTGTTGTATGCTCCTTAACCATTCCGGCCTTAATATCTAAAGAGATTTTTACAGGATCTTCAGTTCTTGGATTGTCATTGGTAACAATGACACTATCACCATACTTTTCTGCAATCGCACCCATCAAGGGACGTTTCTTTGCGTCTCTGTCACCACCACAGCCAAACACGACAGTAAAATGTCCAGCATAGGTAGATCGAACTTCTTTACATATGTTCTCTAAGGCATCTGGGGTATGAGCATAATCTATGACAATGATTCTTTGACCATCTTCAATTAATGAAAACCTGCCACGAGGAGGGGTGAGTCCATCTAGTTTGATGTCTTTCAAATCTGAAGAACATTTAATCAAGGTGAGCGCCATTTCAAGATTCTTTTTTGCGAACCCATTTTTAAAAGGTGTTGGAACTTCTCCGACATTGGATTTTAATGTTTCGACATTAGGATATTTTTTCAAGTTATCCACAAGCTTCTGGTCGTCTTTGTGAATAAATAATTTTCCATCCTCAGAAAGGAGCTTGAGTATTTTTAATTTTGAATTGAAATATTCTTCCATTGTTCCATGGTAATCAAGATGATCCTGAGTAAGATTAGTCCACCCTGCACAGCTCAACCTTAATTCGCCTTGACCAAATCTTGCCTGATCCAAGGCATGGCTACTGACTTCACAAAATACATATTCTGTCCCGAGATCACTTAGTTTTTTCAATTCTCTTCTTAAATCAATATAGCCAGGTGATGTAGTGCCTAGATCAGCGAGCTCGCCTTTGACAGAATGAATGATTCCCATTGTCCCAATACTTGCTGAAGTTTTTCCATTCAACTTCATCAATTCACGACAGAGATGGACCACACTGGTTTTGCCATTAGTACCGGTCACTCCCACTAATTTCATTTTTTCATCAATAGGATAAAAATAATCGGAAAGATCTTTTTGAAGTTTTTGGAAGTCCGCATCACTAACATGAATTTTTTCATGAATTGATTCTGCATCAATACCAGTTAATATAATGAGTCCCGGTTTGGCTTTCTTGTCTCTTTCTTTAAAGGCTTCAACTCCTTTAACATCTCGAATTCGATAAAAAGCAATATCTGTAGAGTGGGCGTTTTGTAGATTAGTAGTAAGTCCGGTAAGCGTACTCAGGCTTACATTTTTGATCTGGGAAAGATATCTATCAAGTATGTTTTTTAACTGATCAGTCATATTCAGGGGCAGTATAGAAAAGCTCAACGACAGTGTCTTTACTCATCGGGCTACCGGCCTCTGGCTTTTGCTCTGAAACTATTCCGGCTCCAATATGCTTGAATTTGATACCGAATTTCTCACTGATCTTGTTCACTGACATTTTATCCAAACCAACCAGATCTGGAACTTCATCATCTTTTGTGATTTTTCTGGAACTATGCTTGATTCTCACTGTATCAATCGCGCGAGTGTCATTTTTCCCTTCCTCAAAGGCCAATCCAGAAATATCTTTACTCTTATAAAGAATGTGTTGAGCGACCTTCTTAAACACAGGCGCGGCAACTGTATTTCCATAGTAAACTTTCGATTTTGGATTATCGATATAGACATAGATAACGAATTTTTTATTTCCGCTTGCTGGAAAACCAATAAACCCAGACACGTAGCCGGTATAACCACCTCGTTTGTCTGGTCGCTGTGCTGTTGATGTCTTACCAGCAATTCTGAAATATGGAATTATCGCATTTCCACCAGTTCCGGAATCAACGGCCTCGACCAAGATATTGGTAAGCTCTTTTGACATCTCCTCAGACATGACACGCTTACTTCTCTCTTCAACAGGCTTACCCTTTATAATTGTCGGTGCTATATAGTTTCCACCGTTGGCAATAGCACCATAGATTGAAAGCATTTGCACACCAGTCGTCGCTACACCTTGTCCAAAGCTGATATTACTTAGAGTAAGTGGAGAGACATTTTCTTCGGAGGTAAAAATTCCTCTAGATTCTCCTGGAATCTCGATACCAGTTTTTTGACCAATATTGAATTTTTCTAGTGTTTCTTTAAGTCTCGGGTAGGTGAGATCAAAAGCTATTTTAGTTGTACCTACGTTACTGGAATATTTTATGATCTCTTTAAGTGATAGCCACTCATATTTCTTTTTAGACTCTGCTTCACTAATAATATGATCCTCGACTTTCAATCGTCCCTGCTCACAATAATAATTGGTGTCAGGGGTTGCGATTTTATTTTCAAGGGCACTAATTGCAGTCACAATTTTGAATGTTGATCCCGGCTCAATGGGATCACTCACGAAAGAAAGTTTTCGAACATCCGTAGGTGAGTTTTTCAATTCATTTGGGTCAAAGGTAGGGTAGTTGGCTACAGCGAGAATTTCTCCTGTCTCAGCATCCATGACACCAATCCCGCCCTTGTCTGCTTCGTGTTCAATTACTGCTTCTTTCAAATACTTTTCAGCAATGAACTGTGTATCTTTATCAATAGTGAGCACTATGTCTTGAGCATCTCCACCTTCACTCTTACTTTCAAATTTAACAGGGCGGCCTTTATTATCAATGATGTATTTTAATATTCTTGGCTTTCCCTTGAGTTCTTTATCAAACAAATACTCAAGACCAGACAATCCAACATTGTCCACTCCAACAAAACCTATCGTTTGGGCTAAAAGTTCATGGTTTGGATAAAATCTTTTTGGAACTGATTCAATATAAATACCTTTCAGCTCTTTAATGGCCTCAACTTGCTCTTTTTCCAATTGGATTTTTCTCGCAAGCCATGTGAACTTTCTTCTTTTCTTGATTCTGTTGAGAACTTTCTGATAGTTCAATTCAGGGACAATTTTTTCAAGTTGCTTATATGCTGAATAATCACCTTTAAGATTTTTTGGAATTGTAAAAAGAGAGTAAGTTTGAATATTAAGCGCAAGAGGGTTCCCGTTTCTATCTACAATATTTCCACGCTTCGGATAAACTTTTGTCTCTCTGAAGAATTGACCCTTGGACTTTGCAATCAAAGTTTCAGAATCAATGACCTGAACCTTGAATGCTTTCGCAATAACCATTGCAAAGGCAATGACAAAAAAGACGAATGAAATTTTGAGTCTTCTTATTTGCGTTTCGCTCATCTAATTACCAGAATCTGTCCTTGCTTGGGCTGGCTCAAGTCGTATTTTTTAGCCATAGACTTGAGATTCTTTACAGAAAGCATTCTGGCTTTCTTGGCCTTTAGTTCTTTGTTTTCCAAAGAGACTTTTTCAATATCTTTATCAATTCCCGAAATTTTGTAGTCGATTTCGACACCCTTCATCCTGAAAATGACGAAAAGCACAGATAATAATGTGAATCCGAGAAAAAGAGGGAAGCCTTGACTTGAAAACAGGATACTCTTCAGATTGCCTGAAATCTTTTGCCATCTTCCACTTGTCTTCCGTGTGGCCATGAAATCACTCCTTGATTTGGATGGTCTTATTAAATTTTAACCTTTTTCCTCTGTTTTATCCAACTTTCTTTGTAATACTCGCATCTTGGCGCTTCGCGAGCGAGAGTTTTCAGAAAGTTCTTCTTGAGTGGCAAGCACGGGTTTTTTAGTCAGGATTTCTAGATTTTTATCTTCTTTAGTGAAGCCCTTGTAGGCATGCTTCACAATTCGGTCTTCCAAACTATGAAATGAGATCGCTGCAATTCGCCCACCAGGACGAAGCCATTTTATTAATTGAGAAAGAACATCGGTTAATACTTGAAGCTCTTGATTCACTTCAATTCGTAGTGCTTGAAATGTTCTGGTGGCCGGATGAATTCCACCGTGTCTCATGTTTTTTGGATAAGAGTGAAAACAAATATTTTCCATTTGTTTAGTTGTGGTGATTCGCTCTTTCTTTCGTTCTTCGAGAATATTTTGAACAATTCGTCTGGTAAAACGCTCTTCACCATAAGTTTTGATGATTTCAAAAAGTTCATCTTCCTCGTATTCATTGACAACGATCTCTGCGGTCAGCTCATTGTTTTCTGTGTCCATTCTCATATCGAGAGGACCTTCAAAACGAAATGAAAAACCTCTTTCTGACTTATCGAAATGGTGGCTTGATACACCTAGATCGACAACAACACCCATGAAACCCTCGAAGTCTTCTCCAAATTTCTCTTTAACGACTTCATCAAAATTTCTAAAGTTGGTATTCGCAAATTTTATACGATCTCCAACTTTATTTTTCTCGATTAGCTCCATTCCGTTCTTATAAGCTTCTGGGTCTTGATCAAACGAAAGGACATTAAATTTTTCATTTCTTTGGAGAAGGGCAAAAGTGTGTCCACCGGCCCCAAAGGTCAAATCTGAAAACCAATCACCGTCTTTGGCATTTTCAACCAAATAGTCGACGGCCTCTCGGTTCAATACGGAGTAATGGGGGAGATATTCCAATTCTAACTCAGCAAAGTATCCAGGATTGTGAGCTGACGTCCATTCAATGAATCTTTAGGAGTCATAACACCAATTCTGTTTTCTGGTTCGAAATCAAATCTATTTCTATCAAGTTGTGGAAGCAAAACCTTGAGAACTTTCTGAGCATTCTCATTATTTGTGGCCATAACTTTCATGATTTCTTCAACGGTACAATGCTCTTCTTTCCAGCAATCGTAATCTGTTACAAGCGCCATCGTCGCATAGGCCAAACCGGCTTCTTTTGCGAGATATGATTCTGGAACATTGGTCATGCCAATCACACTCGCGCCAAATGATCTATAAATCGCAGACTCAGCTTTGCTTGAAAATTGTGGACCCTCAATACAAAGATATGAGCCATCCTTACTGTATTTGACCTGAGTCTCTTTACAAGCAAACTCAATCATTTCTTGTAGTGTTCTATCAACAGGGTTAGCCGTTGAAACGTGAGCAACAATACCTTCACCGAAGAATGTTCTATCTCTTTGACCTTTGGTCCAGTCGATAAACTGGTCTGGTAATACAATCGTTGTCGGAGGAAGTTCCTCTTTCAAAGAGCCTACTGCCGATACCGAAATTAAATAACGAACACCCATCTGCTTAAGGGCAAAAATATTGGCACGATAGTTTACTTCATGGGGAAGATAACGATGATTTTTGCCGTGACGCGGAATAAAATAAAAAGTTACGCCTTCGAGCTTGGCCTCAATTACTGGTTCTGATGGTTCACCAAAAGGAGTTTCAACTTCATGCTCTTTCACAATTTCAATGCCTTCGATGTTATACACACCGCTTCCACCGATAATTCCAATTCCTTTATTTGAGATCATTACTCACTCCCTATGACAACTTATTACATTTGATTTGTGACGCGTCATTTTGTTTGACTGACGTTCTTTATAAATGACAAAATTTTATTCTTAACACCCTAGAAATGGAAGAACAATAAAAACAGGAAGTTCACATGAAGGCACTCGTATTAATTCTCACGCTACTCTCATCAACAGCTTTTGCTTCAGGGACCTGGACCTATTGGGTTCACCTCAAGGCCAAAGACAGTAAAACCAGATCAGAAATTTCTAAGTTCATTCACATAGATCAAGTCATTGACGATAGTGTTTATGCTGTCGTTAACGAGCACGACTACAAAGAGCTTAAAAAGAATTTTTCAAAACTTTTGGTTGATCATCATCCCTACAAGGAAATTCTTCCAACAACAGATATGGATGAATTCGAGTTTCCAAGTGGTGATGAAAAATTTCATACGTATCAAGAGATAATCGACAAGATCAAAGAACTTACTCGCACTTATCCAAACCTTACTGAAGAGCTGACAATCGGAAACAGTTTGGAGGGTCGAAACCTGATTGGAATCAAGATTTCTGGAGCCAAAAATCCAAACAATAAGTTTTTTATTCCTGGTATCGCTTTTCTTGGTGCTCACCACGCAAGAGAACACTTGAGTGTTGAAGTTCCAATCATGCTTGCTTCATACCTTCTTGAAAATTACAACAAAGATGCAAGAATAAAAAACCTCGTCGACAACAGAGAGATTTTTATTGTTCCTATGGTTAACCCAGATGGGGCGATGTACGACATCAAAGGCAAAAAGTATAAAAGCTGGAGAAAAAACAGAGCACAAAATAGAAACGGAACCAGCGGAGTAGATCTAAACAGAAACTACAGCTTTGGCTGGGGAACTGGTGGTTCATCAACAAGTCCAGGTTCTGATGTTTTTATGGGACCGAAACCTTTTTCTGAACCAGAAACTTTGGCCGTTAAAGAGTTCGTTGAGGCCCATGCCAATATCAGAGTACTTCTTTCATTCCACACTTTTTCAGAATTGATTCTCTACCCTTGGGGCGGAAAATATGATGGTGTTGGTGGAAAGGATCAACAAGTTTTTGAAAAAATGGCACAAACCATGTCCAAGTGGAACAGATATAAGCCGCAACAAGCTTCAGATCTTTATATCGCTTCTGGTGATACTTGTGATTGGGCCTATGGTACTCAAAATATCTTCTGCTTCACTTTTGAGTTATCACCAAAGTCCATGTGGAATGGTGGTTTCTATCCTGGTGCGAAAGTAATTGATAAAACTTTTCAAGCCAACGTTAATCCGGCACTTTATTTGATTGAACACGCAGCTGATCCATATGCCGTTTTGAATAACTGATGTTCGCAGAAAGAAGAGGAAGACACGCCATGGGTGTCAATGACAAATTCGCAAAGCTGACTCAATACCTAAGCAACTACCAGGGTATTAGAATCAAAAAAAGAGAGCGGCTTCTCAAGGCGACTGAAGTTTCTGTTAATGAAATTATTTCGCGTATTGAAGAAGTCGTTGATACTCCCAAACCTCTTCAGCTAGTAGGACTCCTTAAAACTTTAACCAACTCCGGAGTGTGGATCTCAAGATCCATGCTCCATTATCTTATTGCGACGGTAGATTTTTCTACGCCGATAAAGGAGAAACGTGAATCTGAAAGGGTTCAGTATATCCTCGATAAGATAATTAATAATGAAGACATTCAAGACCCTAGTGTAACTGAAGATGAAATCTTCAAAACCATCTATAATGAATTAGAATTTGCTCATCATAACAAAAACTATAATACTGAACTTAAAGTACCAAAGCTCGATGTAACAATTGTTCTTGTCTCTGGTGTTTTGAATGAGATTTTCTCAACCCCGGCCTTTGAAAGAGGTGCTGAACATCTCCAGGAAACTCTTGGAATTAAATTCTTTTCCCCCAAGACAAAGGGGACAAAAGGGGCGCGAACCAATGTGCGTCTTATAGAAAAGCAACTTCTTGATTACGTGGCCAATCACAAAGACGAAAAGCTTTGGCTCCTGGCTTTTTCAAAGGGGGGCATTGATTGTCTTCACTTCCTAGAAAAAAATAAAGAGTTTTCAAACAGGCATATAAGTGGTCTGTCATGTATAGCCAGTCCGATTCTTGGATCTAACTATACTGAGCACAGAATCCTAAAATTAATCAATAAGGTTCACTTTCTTGAAGGAACCAAGATTTACAAAATGCTAGAGAAAGAAAAAGACTTTCTCTACAAAGAAATTTATCAGTCTTTGCGTGCAGAAAATCAGAAGAAATGGTTTGAAAAACACCACAAGAATCTTCCTTCCAAACTTTTCTATACCGCAACGGCCTTTGAAGCCGCTTGGTATGAAAGTCACCTTTGGATGATTCTCACAAAAATCTTCTTTAAAAGCGCTGGAGCAAATGATGGTGTTGTCGAAGCAGATCAAGCCAAGTTTCCAGAATATTTCCCAGCTCACAATCTCGGAGTGATCAGAGGCCATCACTTGGTAGGTACTCGTTCAAGTATGTACAGCCAAGAAGCACTTCTTGAAGCACATCTAATTTACCTAAGTTACAAGAAACTTATTAGTTAAGACCGCCCTTAATATTCATAAGAACATGTTTGGACATAGTCTTGAGTGTTTCAAAGACTCCCTCACCCTTAAGGGCAGCAGCTTCAAACTCTGGACAATCCCACTTGTTGAGTTTTTTTCTTAACTCTTCTATGGGAGATATGTTTGGTAGGTCGCGTTTATTCCACTGCATGACCAGTGGCAATTTTTCGATGTTATAACCTTGCTCTCTCAAGTTTTTTTCAAGTCCGGTAAGACTTTCAATATTCGCTTCCATTCTTTCAACTTGGCTATCAGCTACAAAGATTACTCCGTCAACACCTCGAAGAATGAGCTTACGACTAGCTTCATAGAAGACCTGTCCTGGAACTGTGTAGAGATGAAATCGTGTTTTGAAGCCACGAATTTCACCTAGATCAAGAGGCAGAAAATCAAAAAAGAGTGTTCTTTCATTCTCAGTATTTAGTGTGATGATGTTGCCTTTAGCATCACCACTTGTTTTTTGATAAACGTATTGGATATTGGTCGTCTTTCCACCAAGTCCTGGGCCGTAGTAAACAATTTTACAGTTAATTTCTTTTGTCTGATAGTTTACGAAAGACATATTAAATTCCAGTATGAGCGAAAATTGCTTCTATCTCATCATCAGTTATATTTTCAAACAATAAATCGTTTTCTTCTTTTCTAGCTTCTTCAGCAAACTCGGCGAGATATTCCTCAAGCCTCATCATCAAATCTCTTAATCTATTCTTAATGAATCCAGGGTTCAATTCATCATTATAAAGAAGTCCAAGGTAGTAATCGTTGTTCTTCATCTGGAAGGGGAGGATATAAACTCCAGTAGATGAGGTGTCGAATGAAAGACGAAAAATTTCTTTCTTCTCACTTTCTGGTAAAAACGAAGCGAGTGTACTTGCGGCTTGCCATACACCACCCAGCAATGCTCCGACAGATGAGTGACTTACACTAAGTCCAATTCCATCTTTTTTATAAAGAACAACTCCATCCTGTCGACAAACAAAAACACTGAATCTATCCAGTGCCCCTCCAGAGAGGTACTCATCCAAGTAATCGATCATTTCTGAGTTAAGACTTCTTTGGCCCATCAATACCTACATTTTCTTTCTGTTTTCCAATGCCTTTGAAATAGTCAAAGCATCTACATACTCAAGACTACCACCCATTGGTATGCCAAATCCAATTCTATCAACATTTATGGTCTCGGGGATATGATCTTTTATATAAGAACATGTGGCATCACCTTCGACAGATGGATTCACGGCCAAGATAACACTATCGAAATCTGCTTTGATCCTATCTATCAATTTATCGATCCCAAGTTCATCTGGACCGATTCCCATCAAAGGATTAAGCACTCCTCCGAGAATATGATAGACGCCAACAAAAGTTTCAGATTTTTCAATGGCCAGACAATCGGAGATAGATTCGACAACACATATTACTCTGTTGCCGACACGTCTACGATCTGAACAAATTGAGCAGATATTCTCTTCTGAATAGAAGCCGCATTGTTCACATTTTTTCAATTCACCAAGTTCAACTATGGATCTTCCAAATTCCATCAGGTCTCGTTTGTCCCAATTGCACATTTGAAGAATTTGCCTCATCGCGGTCTTGTTTCCAACACCAGGAATTTTCGCAAAATTCTCAATGGCAGATTGAATTCTTGAAGGAAGATCCATTATTACCTCAGAACAATCC
>SBGE01000143.1 GCA_006226755.1 Deltaproteobacteria bacterium
AAACTCATCATGAGCAGTATTTTTATCATAGCTGTGATCGCAGCTTATTTTCTAATCCTTTTACTGGTTGCGAAGTTTACTTCCGGTTCTGGATCGAATGATTCCTTTTTTATAGGTGAACGCAAATCTCATTGGTTGCTCGTTTCATTTGGGATGATAGGAGCTTCCTTAAGTGGAGTGACTTTTATTTCAGTTCCCGGATGGGTTGGTAGTGAAGCCAATCAATTCAGTTATATGCAAGCTGTGCTTGGATATATGGTTGGATATGTGATCGTTGCACTCGTTCTTTTGCCTGTATACTACCGGATGAATATTGTTTCTATTTATCAGTATCTCGAAACGCGTTTTGGTGTATGGAGTTATAAAACGGGAGCTGCATTTTTTCTCATCTCCAGAATTATTGGAGCCAGTGTAAGGCTTCTGCTAGTTGCCAATGTGCTACAATCAATATTGTTTGATCAGATGGGAGTGCCGTTTGAATTCACTGTGGTGATCTCGATTTTACTCATTTGGATCTACACGAACAAAGGAGGTATCAAAACGATTGTATGGACAGATACCCTTCAAACGACCTTTATGCTGCTTTCACTTGTCCTAACCTTTTATTTTCTAAAAGATGAATTGTTCCATGGTGAAGGAAGTGCTGTTCAGGCCATAAAGAACAGCAATTATTCGAAGGTTTTTTTCTTTGATGATATTATGGGTTCAAATCATTTTCTGAAACATTTCTTTGGAGGAATGTTCATTACGATCGGTATGACAGGCTTGGATCAGGATATGATGCAGAAGAACCTTTCCTGCAGAAATGTTCGAGATGCTCAAAAGAACATGATATTGCTTGGATTCATTTTGGTTTTTGTCAATCTTATTTTCTTAGGATTGGGAGCGCTGTTATACATGTATGCCGCTGCAAATGGTGTTGAATTTTCCCATCCGGATCTGTTGTTTTCAACGATTGCCTTCGAATACGGAGGTCCAGTAATTGCCATTCTTTTCTTGTTAGGTTTGATTGCTGCAGCTTATTCCAGTGCTGATTCCGCTCTTACTTCACTAACAACATCGTTTTCAGTGGATTTTCTTTCCATTCAGAAAAAAGAAGCTCCCGAACGTATCAGAAAAAAGGTGCATGTATTGATGTCAGGAGTTCTAGTGTTGGTTGTATTGGTTCTGAAGTACTTTACCAATGAAAGTGCAATTGGCTTATTGATGAAATTTGCCGGGTTTACTTACGGTCCTTTGATCGGCTTGTTCTTCTTTGGATTGTTAACGAAAAGAGTTATAACGGATTGGTTCACCCCGATAGTTGCCATTATAGCGATCATGGTAACCTATGCATTATGGTATTATTCCTCAGGTGCGCCGGGAGCTGACGGAGAAAATGGGATATTCGGGACATACAAATTTGGGTTTGAGCTGATCATTTTGAATGCATTCGTTACCTTTATTCTGTTCTTAGTTGCATCGAAAAAAAAGATTGAATGAGATTACTAATATCAGATGATGGAAAATTACTCGATTTTGCTCCGCTAACGCTGACTCGTCCTGTATCGGAACTAAGAATTGGTTTATTGACCATTCGTGAGCGCTGGGAGAAATATTTGCAACCGGAACTATTGGGGTATGAAACGGCGAGTTATTTGTCTGTGAAATATCCACCCATAAATGCTGACATTACTGTTAATGCTACTGCACTTCCAACCAGAGAGTTGATCAATGAGATCATTCATTTGTCTGACGGTCAAATGCTGATGAGCGGATCCGATTGGATCGCAAAGAAAGGTAATGCAGTGAACCATATTGAAGCAAAAAATAAACCTGTTTTCCTTAAGAAGAGATGGGATCTTTTTAAGTACAATGGTGATATGCTGCGTAGCGATTTTGAGTTGATCACTGCTGGTAGAACTTCAGAAACTTTGTCTGCCACGAATACCGTTATTGGTGATAAGAATAAAATTTTTGTAGAAGAGGGTGCGTCAATTGAAGCTGCTATTTTAAACGTTAAGGATGGTCCAATTTACATTGGTAAAGCAGCAGAGGTCATGGAAGGGGCTATCATTAGAGGTCCTTTTGGGCTGCTTGATCATGCAACGATCAAAATGGGAGCGAAAATGTATGGAGATACAACCATTGGCCCATATTGTAAAGTTGGAGGAGAGATCGGAAATAGTATATTCTATGGATTTTCGAATAAGGGACACGACGGATATGTTGGGAATTCATTGATAGGTGAGTGGTGCAACCTTGGCGCAGACACGAATACATCAAACCTGAAAAACAATTACGGCAGGGTTAAAACCTTCGATTATAATCAAAAGAAGCTGGTGCAAACAGATGTTACGTTCATGGGTTTAAGCATGGGAGATCATTCAAAGACCAGTATCAATACGATGTTCAATACAGCTAGTACTACGGGAGTATTTGTGAATGTATTCCAGGCTGGCTTTCCCGATAAGTTTCTTCCTTCTTTTTCATGGGGACAGGCTGATATAAAATATGACTTCGACAAGGCTGTCGATGCTGCGAATGCCATGATGGAAAGACGATCCAGATTTTTGTCTGAAGAAGAGATAGAGATCTTCCGCCATCTTTATGAAATGAAATAAGACAAATTTTCAGACTTGTTCTTATTGGCATACCCTTTGAACACTAGGTAATTCAATTGGTTTGAGCGACCCGAATCCATTGATTCAGGCACAAACTGACAATATGACGTTTAAATATGAGTAGTTTTTTTGATCTTCAGTTTTTGGATTTCACATCAGGTCTCGAATCAGAGGCTGAATTTATTCCACTGATCAGTGCGGAGGAAGAAGAATCGATTAATAAACAAAACTTTCCTGAGGAATTACCAATCTTGCCATTGCGAAATAATGTTCTTTTTCCAGGTGTGATCATACCGATCACAGTAGGAAGAGACAAGTCTATACGCCTGATACAGGATGCCAATAAAGGCAACAAGATAATTGGTGTCGTTTCTCAAAAGAATCAGGATGAAGAATCTCCCGAGTTTGTCGATTTGAATGAAATTGGTACTGTAGCGCAGATCATTCGCCTGTTGAAAATGCCTGACGGTAGTTCAACAGTGATCATTCAGGGAAAAAGGAGGTTCGAGATCGTTCAGCCCTTACAAACTGAACCATACATGGCCGCTAAAGTGCGATTGCTCGATGAAATGAAGATCGACCGCAGTGACCAGGAAATGGATGTAATGTACAAGACGATCAAAGATCTGGCATTACAGATCATACGTGACTCTCCTAACATTCCGTCCGAAGCAGCTTTTGCCATTGGTAATATTGATAGTCCTACTTTCTTAGTGAATTTCATTTCTTCCAATATGAATGCTGATGTTGGCAAGAAGCAAGAGATGCTGGAAGAGCTGGATGTAAAGAAGCGCGTGATGATGGTATTGGAGCATTTGACCATGGAGGTTCAGATGCTTGAGATGAGAAATGAGATCCAGTCGAAGGTAAAAAGAGACATGGATCGCCAGCAGCGCGAGTATTTCCTGCATCAGCAGATGAGAACTATTCAGGATGAGCTGGGAGACAACCCGCATACTCAAGATATACGAGAGTTAGAAGAGAGAGCGCGTGTTAAAAGATGGGATGAGCGAGTAGAGAAGTTGTTCTACAAAGAGCTGGATAAGCTAGGTAGAATGAATCCACAGGGAGCAGAATATACTGTTCAGCTCAATTATCTGGATCTGATGCTCGATCTGCCATGGGGTGTGTATACAAAAGATAATCTTGATCTAAAGAGAGCAAGAAAAATTCTTGAAAGAGATCATTACGGTCTTGAAAAAGTTAAGGAACGTATTCTTGAATATCTGGCAGTACTAAAGTTAAAAGGGAATATGAAATCCCCGATTTTATGTTTCTACGGACCTCCGGGAGTTGGTAAAACATCTTTGGGTAAATCTATTGCTGAAGCTCTGGGTAGAAAGTATGTACGCATGTCTTTGGGTGGCTTGCATGATGAATCTGAAATTCGTGGACATAGAAAAACGTACATTGGAGCAATGCCGGGAAGGATCGTTCAAAACATTAAAAAGTCCGAGTCCAGTAATCCGGTTTTTATTTTAGATGAGATCGATAAGCTAGGGCGAAGCAATCACGGAGATCCATCTTCAGCATTGTTGGAAGTGCTTGATCCGGAACAAAATAAAGAGTTTTACGATAATTACATTGAGACAGAATTTGATCTGTCAAGAGTTATGTTCATTGCGACGGCAAACAACTTATCCTCTATCCAAGGGCCGTTGAGAGACAGGATGGAAGTGATAGAAGTAAATGGCTATACTATTGAAGAAAAGATAGAGATCGCTAAGAGACACTTGCTGCCGAAGCAGATCGAAGAACACGGGATCACATCAAAAGACATTTCATTGGATAAACGTGTTCTTGAGAAGATAATAGAAGATTATACAAGCGAATCCGGCGTAAGAGGTCTAAATAAAGTGGTAGCTAAGATCGTTAGAAACCGAGCTCGACAAATAGCAATGGAGGAATCCTTCAATGCCAAGATAACGGTTGACGATCTATTTGATATTCTGGGTGCAGGTCGCGAAAAGACCAAGTATGAAACGAACGATGTTGCCGGAGTAGTTACCGGTTTAGCGTGGACGAGTGTCGGTGGAGATATTCTTTTCATTGAGTCTTCAATAACTCAGGGTAAAGGAAGGTTAACGCTTACCGGGAATTTAGGTGATGTGATGAAAGAGTCTGCTGTCATCGCACTTGAATATTTGAAAGCACATAGTGATCTGTTAGGGCTGGATCAAAAAGTTTTTGATGAGCACAATATACATGTGCATGTTCCTGAAGGAGCTACTCCTAAGGATGGTCCAAGTGCAGGTGTAACAATGTTAACTTCCATTGCCTCTATTTTCACAAAGAGAAAAGTGAAAAAGGGAATCGCTATGACTGGCGAGATCAC
>SBGE01000127.1 GCA_006226755.1 Deltaproteobacteria bacterium
CGAACAGAGCTAGCTTTGTCCTGAAGTGTCTGTGCAATTTGGGCAGTGGACATTTTTTCAGCACCGTGAACAACAGCTCCTGCCAATGTTGCCTTTCCGATTTTATCATCACCCTCTGCAGGAATGTTCACTTGATAAAAAAGAGCAACTTCATCACGAAGATAAATGCGAGAACCTCTGATCAAACCATTAATCTCTGGCCGCTGTTTCATGCAATAAGCAGTGGCCTTACCAACCAAGTGAGCTGGAGTGATTTTCACTCCGTGCTTTTGACAATATTCTGGAAGCTTTTCAAGAACAGGCTTCATGTCTATTTCGACATAACCATAAACTGAAGGGTCTTTTGCTGTTTTCCAAGTTCCCATCGCAATTTTTCTAAATGGCGATGTGTCCGTCACTTTCGTTAAATTAATTTTACCCATGAATAAATCCTCTTTATTCTTTAGATACCGGAATCATCCCCTCTCTATCAATAGGATTATCCAAGGATATAAAAGTTTCAGTGGATTGAATTTGAGAAACATTCTGAAGCTTTTCAATCAAAAACAAATGCAATTCTTTGGTCGTTCGGGCCAAAACTTTGATAAACATGGAATATTGGCCAGTTGTATAATGAACTTCGACAACTTCTGGAAAATCATTCAGCTGTCTGAGTACATTCTGATAGTCTTTAGCGCTGACCAAATTGATCCCAATAAAGGCACAGACTTCAAAACCTAAAAGCTTGTAATCAACTGTGATCTTAGAGCCAGTAATGACTCCCGCCTCTTTAAGTTTATTGAGCCTGACGTGAATCGTTCCAGGGGAAACAATCAGCTCACTGGCAATATCTTGATAAGATCGTCTTGAGTCTTTAAGAAGAGCTTTAAGTATCTCGCGATCTACTTTATCAAGTTTGACTTCTTCGTTCATTAGGCCATGACTCCAACAGCTTTCTTGACCTTGGCCAAAAGCTCTTGGGCCTTCGGACGAACACGATCTCTTCCTTCTTGAAGAACTTTGTCGATTTTTTCTCTGTTGTTCATCAGATCTTCATAAATTTCACGGGGACCTTCAAGTTCACGATCCATAACTTTGAAAAGTTCTGCTTTGGCCTCGCCCCATCCAATACCGCGTCTGTACCATGCTTCAAGATCTTCAATTTCTTTTTTATCTGCAAAAAGTTTGAAGATATCCATGATCAAACTATTGTCTGGGTCTTTTGGAACATCAGGCTCAGTTGAGTCTGTTTTTATTTTATTGATCATTTTTCGAAGTTTTTTAGCTGGTAGAAAAAGTGGAATGTGATTGTCGTAAGACTTACTCATCTTACGTCCATCAAGTCCTGGCACCGTGGCGAAATCATCTCTGACAAAGGCTTCTGGAAGTTTCAAGATTTCACCGTAATGGTGATTAAAAGCGTTTGCAATATCTCTAGCAATCTCAATATGCTGAAGCTGATCAGCACCAACAGGAACGATATCGGAACCTAAAAAGAGAATATCAGCGGCCATCAAAACCGGATAACTGAAAATTCCCATGTTCACGTTTCTATCAGCATCACGACCATTTTCTTCGTTGTCTTGAACGATTGCTTTGTAAGCGTGTGCTCTATTCATCAATCCTTTGTTGGTGAAACAAGAAATGATCCAGTTAAGTTCCATGACTTCAGGAACATCACTTTGTTTGTAGAGCACTGCTTTTGAAACATCGAGACCCATTGCCATCCAAACGGCAGCAACTTCATAAATATAATCATTGAGTTTTTTTCCATCATAGACAGTCGTCAACGAGTGGTAGTCAGCAATGAAATAATAAGCTTCATAGTTTCCGGAGTTCGCCATTTCAATAGCTGGCTTGATCGCACCGAGGTAGTTCCCGATGTGTGGCATTCCGGTGGGCTTAATGCCTGTGAGGCTGATTTTCTTTGTCATGCAAGGCCTTGAGTTCTTTTAAAGTGACACCCTTAAGCTGCCAATATTACAAAAAAAAGCCCTCTGTGTGAACAGAGGGCATATTTAAAACTGGATTAATTTTTTGGTTGCGGGAGCAGGATTCGAACCTACGACCTTCGGGTTATGAGCCCGACGAGCTACCAGACTGCTCCATCCCGCGATAAATATTGAAATTTCAATAAATTACGTTCTGGATTTATAGGATAATTCCCCTGAAATGTCCAGCTTTCTGAGCGAAGTCTTTTAGTCTGTCTTAAATTCCTAATATTATTAGAGGCCACGTCGATAAGATCTAAGCACATGGGGAATTAGCCATTCAAGCGAGGAAATTATGGCAGTATCAAAAACACATAAGGACAAAATCACTATCGAAATCGACACAACTGAGATGACTCCGGCACAGGTCAGACTCATTAAATCTCTCAATCACATGCTGGTTCACGTGATCCGAGCTGAAGAAGAGGGAGAATTTTTCGATGGTTCAGCAGAGTTTATGAGAATGTGTGCTGCCATTATCAAGCAAGCCAAGTTTCCAGACACATGGGCCTCTGGTTCGATCCCTTACGCTGAACAAGCTTTGGAGTACTCAATGGACATGGTTCAAGAGTTTATGTCGAATTCAAATGTGATTACTTACGATAACTAAGAAAAAAGACATTTTAAAATAGAAAGGCCTCTCATCCGAGAGGCCTTTTTTTTGAGCATCTAAATGCCCTCTATTGTTTCCCCCGAAATAAGTCTTATTGGTTGTCTGAAGCCTTGATGCTTAGGAGCGCTGATTGCTCACAAAGAAGATTTTTTGCGTCTTTATCATAAGCACAATCCATATCAGTAAAATCAAATCCTGTACTCAAAGTAAGCTCATCAGTCTCCAGACCAAAGCTTGAAAGCAGCATTAATCCTTCTCTTTGAAGAGATTCAGCATAAACGGCTTTCAAAGTTTCCTTTGAAATCGATACTGTTTTAAGAGTTCCAAACATTGTTTTACTGATTTTTGCGGCAACGATCTGATCAATATTTTCGTCTTTATCTACAATTCTAAGACGACCAGAATCGATTAATTCCAATGAAAAAGTCGGCTCAAACACACCTTGAGGTGGAATGTCCTGACCAACTGTTTGTGTATCTCCGTCTTCAGTAACTGTGATAGAGAATTTTCCAGAAACTACTGATTGAGTTCTGATAAATGTCTTTTCATTTTGGGCCTTGAGGGTTGTCTGATCATTCATGGTCAGGTTCATGTCCAAAGTTAAGGCCATAGTATTGAAACTTAGAGCAGCAGCGATGAGCACGATCAGTTTTTTCATGATTCCTCCGAGATTGAGCGTGTACTTAAGTTGTTGGAGCTTAAATACCACAGCGCGTCATAAAAAGTGTTCCTTTTGTAAAATCTCCATACCTTGCTGAAATCATGTAAAAAATGCACACTAAACAACAAATTCCGCATTGCGACACCGCGCCATGGTAGAAGCAAACGAACACACAAAATTCACACTATTAAGAACAACAACCAATCCATACCAATGGGGAGATCGCCATGAAAAAAGGACTACTACTAGGAATTCTAGGCTTTCTATTCTCTGTTGCTGCAATGGCCGCTGACGGATACGCCGTTCGTTACTCGGTAAGATACAGCACATGGGATAGAGGCTTTTACGACTATTACTCTTATTCTGAGAGAACAACGTACTCAAGCTGTCGTTACTACACTTGTTACGATGGATTCGATTACGGATCTAACGTTTACATTGAAGAAACAATTGTTGAACACGGATCTTACGCTGGTTACACCAGAGTAACTGTTTACGATTCAGCAAGATATCATGACTCTGGAAGATACGTAACATACTACACTCACAACGGAAGAGTTGTGAGACGTCACTACCACAGAAGCCACAGACACATCAGAACAACTTACGTTCACACTCATTACTCAACAGTGAACTATGTCTATCTGGATGACTTCACAGCTTCAATCATCCTAGGAACACATTTTGTTTCTCTTGGAGCTGACGTGCTTTCAAGATGTGATTCTGATGACGATCTTTGTATCGCTCTTGGACTTGCTTCTTCAATCTCTGGTTCTGCTATCTCTATCTCTGCTTCAATCAGAGAGCACAGAAGATCAGAACTTCAAAGATACCTTGAAGAGCAAAGAAGAGACAAAGAGGAAGAAGACCTCATTGATTCTCTTGACGAAGAATTTGAAGAATTGAACTAAGAAATATAAGGCCCCGAACGAATGAACATGAACAAGCTGACATTGATCCTTCTTCTTGTTTCCAAGTTCTGGGCCTTTAATTCTTATGCTTCTACGGAGTTTGGTCTCTTCCTTAACGAGACTGTCTACGACAAATCATCCTACAAACAACTCAATGGTTACTTCAACAAAATCGACAAAAAAATCAAAAACGGTCTACGTTTTGGTGTCGATCGCTTAGTTGAAGTTAAGCTAGAAGATCTAGGAGACCTTCACCACAATTGCCAGGCTGAAGATTTGAATTCTTTTGCCACGATTGAAGGTGAAAACCTGATTATCAACTCAAGACTAGTTGAGCCAATTCTCTCTCATAAAGCTCGTCTTAAAGTAGAAGGATGTTCGCAAGAAACATTACTCATCAAGGCCATCAATAATGCCATGATGGAAATTGGTGACGATCTTTCTAGAGATCTTAAAAGAGAAGAAAAGAAAACGATCAGAGTCTGTAATGAGGCTCAAGACAGAGGACGTGTTAGACGTCTTAGATTCAGCCCATCTATAAAGAAGAAGTGTGACGATATGGGCAAACTGGTCAGAAAACGTGTCGCCTTCAAACATTATGAAAAGAAAGTACGAAACCTGCTTTATAAAGCAGACGTAGAATTTGACGCCACTTCATTCACAGAAGTAAAGCTTCAAAAATACAATATCTGTGACCGTGAATATAAGCCAACCAAGATCACTTCTAAAGGCAAGAAGATGAAGATGCTTGGAATGGCC
>SBGE01000183.1 GCA_006226755.1 Deltaproteobacteria bacterium
ATATATCTTGTGGATATGTGGAGTAGTTCATAAACCTTCATTTTTATTGAACTTAGGTGCATGTCATAACGTGAACAATTGAGGAAAGTTTTTTTTTGCTGCGTATGCTTTGTACGGATATTATTTATTACTCCCCAAAATCACTCAAATCTCCCTACTTTTTTCACATGGTTTTCAACAGTAAGACAAAGTTAAGCATTGGTTCATAGTGTCGTAGTAGAAAGTCATCATTTTATTCACATTTTTACTCACATGTTGAAAATTTTTTTCCCTCAATTTCAAAATAAGCAATTTGAGTTTTCCATAATTCTTAATAACTTTTGAAGTTGTTTTTAACTTATTGTTTTTAAAGAAAGTTTTTCAAGTTTTTTTCACATGTGAATATGGAAAACCGTGGGTATCCCTTGTCGATAAGTTCTGAAAACCTCCACTTCTCCTTTTTTATTCACAATTCAATGTGGATTGCTGAGTTTTTGTTCATCTTATGCTTTTGGCCAACATGGAGCATGTTAATAAAAAGGCCTTCTTTGTGAAGGCCTTGTGGATAAATCTAAATTTTATTTTTGATTTTAAATCAATGATTCAATCTGAATGAGATCTCTTGAAAGATTTACATCTGTTTTTAGTTGATCAGTGATTTTGTTAACACCATGGATTACACTTGTGTGGTCTCTTCCGCCGAAAAATCTACCGATGTCTTGTTGAGTAGCGTGGATAACTTTTCTTTGTAGATACATTGCAATATGCCTAGCGCGGGCAATTTCTTTGTTTCTTGCTTTTGATTTTAGATCAGCAAGTGGGATTTTAAAGTATCCACTAGTGGCCTTGGCGATATCATCAAGAGTGATTTTTTTAGATTCTTGAAAATTCTCAAGTCCAAGAAGGTCTTTAACCATTTCAGTGTCGATTTCAACTTTCATTACGTCAGCAAATGCTGAAAGTCTTACAAGCGATCCTTCAAGCTCTCTGATGTTGGATTTAATTGATGTCGCAATCAATGTGAGAATGTCATCAGATAAGAAGAGGTCAAGATCGTAAGCTTTCTTTTTAAGAATTGCGATACGTGTTTCGAGATCAGGCTTTTGGATATCAATGACAAGACCCCATTGAAGTCTGGTTTTGATTCTCTCTTCAATACCTTCAATCTCTGTAGGAGACTTATCAGAAGTGAAGATTAGCTGTTTACCTCTGTTATAAAGTTCATTAAAGATATGAAAGAATTCATCCTGAGTTCCTTTCTTGTTTGATAACTCATGAATGTCGTCGATCATTAAAACATCAACCTTTTCTGAATATTTGGCTTGAAAAGATTCGATGTTTTTATCTTTAATAGCATCAATCATTTCTTTCATGAAATCTCTAGCGGTAATCAAGCAGATTCTCATGTTAGGCGTTCTGTCCAAAATCTCATTTGCTACAGCATGTAGGATGTGAGTTTTTCCGAGTCCAGAATTGCTGTGAATATAGAGAGAAGGATATTTTCCAGAACGACCCGGCTCTTTTGCTACAGCAGTAGCGGTGGCAACGGCCATTTGATTAGAAGGACCAACAACAAAATTGGCAAACCTTTTATTTGGATCAAATTGCGATCCTTGAAAAGTTTGATCTTCCATGTGGTCAATGTATTTACTTTCAGCCTTGGAAATCAAATCTTCTTTTGTTGGATTCAAATCCAAAGAAAACTTGGCTTCTGTAGCTGATCTTGGTGTTCCAGTCTTAATTGTTGGTGGAATGAATTCCTTAACACCAGGTGAGCTCGAACTTCCGCTAATATTGATCTCTACTTTGAACTCTTTATTACCAAGTACACTTTTTAAAGCTTCGCTAAGAACAGGTAGAAATTGGCTCTCAACAATTGTTTTAATGAAATTGGTCGCTACAGAAAATACAACAGTATTTCCTTTAATAGAGATCAAATTAAAATTAGATTCAAAATAAGTATTAAATTTTTGAGATGTGATGGAATCTCGTAAATTTTTAAGAACTTCCTGGTTGATGGCATTGAGCTCAACTTCATTGAATTCTTCAGGCTCATCGTTAACGATAGGAGCTGAAAGTTCTTTTTCAAATGTCTTATTTAAATGATTATCTAGATTTAGAGGATTATTATGGAGAGGTTGGTTTTCACTTTTCAAAAATTGTCCGAAAGGAAAGTCTTGATTCATAGACAAATATCTCCGTGTGTGTGGTGCAAATTTTGTGGAAAACTTTTGTAGCATGGCCCCAAGACCAGTTGCAAATAAGTTATTGTGCCCGGCCCAAAAAAATCGAAAATCCTAGTAATTTACTTTTCTTATAGCTTTTTGCGATTGGCCATTGACCTTTTTATCCGTTGTGGGTAAATGTTCTCCTCTAACTCTAAGATAAATGTGGAAATAGGATAATGCTATGAGTAAAAGAACGTGGCAGCCGAAGCGACAAAAGCGGTTAAGAGTACATGGATTCCTTAAAAGAATGGCTACTGCTGGTGGTAAGAAAGTTATCAACGCCAGAAGAGCTAAGGGAAGAAAAAGACTTACAGTAACCACTGGATCTAAATAGATCGATTTATGGCGACCCAATACGGGTTAAGCAAGGAATACAAACTGCTTAACAGCCAAGATTTCAGCTATTTAAGATCTGGCAGTAAGCAGTTTGCCTGTCCTTCATTCAAGGTCTACTTCAAAAAAGCGCAATTCAATCTTGAACATTCAAGGTTAGGCATTTCTGTAACTAAAAAAGTGGGAAATGCCGTGCGAAGAAATCGGACCAAACGAATTATCAGGGAATTTTTTAGAACTCAGGATTCATTAAGGGTTAAGGGACTCGACCTTTTGATCGTTATTTCTCCAAGACTTTATAAGAATGATGATCTTTCGCAATCAGAAGGCTATTTAAAAACAAATCTTGAGAAACTAACGAAGTATCTTTCTAAGGATACGTTGTGAAAACTATCTTCCTTTTATTTATAAAATTTTACCAATATATAATTTCACCCTTTCTAGGGAGAAATTGTCGATTTCAACCTACTTGCTCAGAATACGCCAAACAGTGCTTTGAGAAGTTTCCAGTTCATAAGGCTTTATGGTATTCAACCAAGCGATTACTAAAATGCCATCCTTTTCACCCTGGCGGTTATGATCCTGTCAGTTGTGATTGCAGTCATTCTATGGAGAAGATATGAGTGGTTCTGAACAGAAAAGAGCTATTGTAGCCATCCTTTTATCCGGCCTAGTGCTCTTCGTTTGGCAAGCTTACTTTGCTCCGAAGGCACCAATAAAGGCACCAGTTACGATTGAGAAGTCTGAACCTTCATCAGCTTCAACCGTCGAAACTTCGACTGGTAAGGGGTCTGAGGCTTCGCCGGAAATTAAGCCAGTCGATGCGACAGAAGTTGTAGTTAATACAAACATTATTGAAAAATCTGGATACAAATTTAGTCTTCTTTCTGATCTCACCATAACAGATGTAGATAGCAAGGATGCCGTTTTCCCTTTTAGAGAGATGGCAGGTACAGATAAGGCGCTTCAAATTAGAATTATGACTACGGCAGGTGCTAAACCTGTTGTTTTCGAAATAGAGAGAGGGAATGATCCTTCTACTTTTGTAGGGCGCAATGAATCTTATGGAATTGAACTTGCCGGTGGTATCAATGAAAAGGGGATGCTTGGATTTAGCTTAAAATCTCAGCAGCCTTATCGTTACCAGGTAGCATTTAATTCAACTCCTAAAGAACTAGAAAACAACCAAATACGTAATTTTATTAAGTTTTCCAACGATACAGAGCGCTTCAAGGTTGATGACGATGAGTCGGGTGAGGCCAAGATTAAATGGTTTGGAATTGATTTCGATTACCATCTTTTAGCCTTTGTTATGCAAAACAAGACCAATGCTCGCTTTAGGTCTGATGGTAAGGGTCTTTTCAGTGTAGAAATGATCGATCCAGCTAATGAATTTGTTGGAAATTTTGTTTTTACGAAAAAAAATTACGACACATTGGTAGGAATGGGGGATCAACTCGATCTTTCTGTTGATTTTGGTATTTTTGGCATTATTTCAGTGCCGATTTTGAGATGTCTTCAGTGGTTCTATAAATACTTTCCAAACTACGGTGTTGCCATCATTCTACTCACACTTTTGATCAGAATGTTGCTTTTCCCTTTGAGCTACACTTCATTTAAATCAATGAAGAAAATGCAAAAAATTCAGCCTGAACTTCAAGCCCTTAAGGAAAAATACAAGGATGATCAGGCGAGAATGCAAAAAGAAACGATGGAACTGTTTAAGAAAGCCGGGGCAAACCCTCTTGGTGGTTGTCTTCCAATGCTTCTTCAGATGCCGATCTTCTTCGCTTTTTATCGCGTCCTTTATGGCGCAGTTGAATTGGTTGGAGCGCCTTTCTTTGGGTGGATTACAGACCTAAGTATTAAAGATCCTTTCTATGTACTTCCCGTATTCATGACGATCGCGATGTTTGCTCAGCAAAAGTTAACTCCAACTACAACAGCAGATCCTACACAGATGAAGATCATGATGTTTATGCCGCTTATTTTTGGCTTCATTATGAAGGACCTTCCAGCTGGACTTAATCTGTATATCGCCGTTTCAACTATCTTTGGTATTGGACAACAACTTATTGTCTATAAGATGACGGACTGATGAATGGAATGGCTCTACAGTGACGACCCAATCATTGCCTGTAGTACCGGCCAGTTAGAAAATACGGCTATTTCAGTTATTCGTGCCTCAGGTTTCGATAACTTATCGATTTTTCAAGGTTTTTTCGACAAAAATCCCGAAGAATTTTGCCCCCATAGGACCATTTTTTGTCACTTATTTGATCCAGCTAATTCTAGTTTGGTTGATCAGGTTGTTTGTACTTATTTTAAAGGGCCAAATAGTTACAACGGGGAAAACATTCTCGAAATTTCAGTCCATGGAAATCGTTTCAATGTATCGCGAATTCTTTCATTATTTACTGCCAGTGGTAGATTTCGAAAAGCAGCACCAGGTGAGTTTACTTATAGAGCACTCAAAAATAAAAAACTTACGCTCTCTCAGGTAGAGGGTCTCGACCTTTTACTAAACGCGAGTTCGGGCTTTGCTCTAGATCAGGGTTTGCAAGTTCTGTGTGGTGAAGTGAATGAGAAGTATATAGAACTTCAAAATCGCTATCTTTCTCTTCGCTCTAATTTTGAATTGAATATTGATTTTGTAGAAGATGTTGGTGAAGACGTCGCTGATCAAAAATTTAGGGAAGCTTTTTTTCAATTTGAGAGTTTGGTAGCAGAGCTCTACAAGAGAGTAGGGGCGAATACTTCCGTACTCTTGAAACCAGAGATTGTTCTCTACGGTGCTGTAAATGCTGGAAAATCCTCACTTTTTAATGAATTACTCTCAACCGATCGAAGCATTGTTTCAGATATCAAAGGAACCACGAGAGACTATGTTTCTGAGGGCCTTTCCTTCAATTCTGTTGAATATTCATTAATCGATACAGCTGGAATTCGTAGCACAGAAAACGATATTGAAAGTGAAGGCATTAAGCGCGGAAGAAAAAAAATTCAAAATGCCTTTTATAAAATTTTAGTGATCAATCCCTTTGAACCACCCTCAAAGGTCGATGCAATCGATGATCCAGACGTCGTTGTCTTTACTCATTGTGATCTTGCTAATCATGAAAAAGAAATTGAACGTAGTGAATACAAAATTTTTCCGTATCTCAAAGTTTCACTCTCTGGTCCTATAGAACCAGAAAAGAGTGGTCCTATAGAACCAGAAAAGAGTGGTCCTATAGAACCAGAAAAGAGTGGTCCTATAGAACCAGAAAAGAGTGGTCCTATAGAACCAAAAAAGGGTGGTCCTATAGAACCAGAAAAAAGTGGTCCTATAGAACCAAAAAAGAGTGGTCCTATAGAACCAGCAGTTCTTACAAAGAATCAGGCATTTATGCAGATCATGAATTTAGTTTCTTCCAAATATTCAGCACTTATAGAAGATAGGCCTCTGTTGCTTGAAAGGCATGCAGATCTGATACGAACAATAGCTCAAAAGACCGACGAATTTGGTAAGCTATTGAAAGAACATGACGATCTTGGCATCATTTCAAGTGAAATCAATAGGTTAGGTGTGGAAGTGGAGGAGCTTATTGGTTCATTGCCTCCAGATCAGGTTTTGGGGAATATCTTTGAAAATTTTTGCATAGGTAAATAAATCCATAGACTTAGATCCATTTTTTCATTATTCTCCTGCGAATTGTTCCACGTGGAACATTAGGGAAAACAATGTTCGATATAGTTGTCATTGGCGGTGGGCATGCTGGCGTTGAGGCCGCATGGATCTCGCAGCAGTTTGGATTAAAAGTTGCGATTCTTTCGCTTCCGGGCATTGGTCTGGCTTCGACTCCTTGTAATCCAGCAGTGGGTGGAGTTGGTAAAGGTCAAGTCGTAAGAGAGATAGATGCTCTTGGTGGATTGATGGGAAGGCTCGCGGATCTTTCGGCAATTCAGTATAGGACACTCAATGAGAGTAAGGGCTATGCGGTTCAGTCCACAAGAGTACAGGTAGACAAAGACGCTTATTCAAGAAATGCAGAAAAAATTATTGCAGAAGAAACAACGATAGAAGTTTTACGAGACAAGGCAGTTGAAATTGATCGAGAAGAGGGCATATTTAATATTACTCTCGAGTCCTCAATTAAGATTCAATCAAGAAGAGTGATTATCACTGCCGGAACATTTTTAAGTGGTCTTCTTCATACTGGGGAAGAGAAAACATCGGGCGGAAGAACCGGCTGTGTACCAGGGCCTGGCCTTCAAGCACTAATAAAAGAAATTAAGTTAAATCCACTTCGCTTTAAGACAGGAACACCTGCACGTTTGAATAAAAATAGCATTGATTTCTCTGTGATGGATCCACAAGAAAGTGATGAGCACAGTTTAAACTTTCATTTTGCTCACGAACCAAAGCAACGTTTCCTAGAGCAGGTTTCATGTTATTTGAGTCGAACAAATGAGGACACTCTTGGCATAATTCGTTCAAACAAAGATAGAAGTCCAATATTCAACGGTCAGATCAAAGGTGTGGGGCCTAGATATTGTCCATCAATCGAAGATAAAGCTTTTCGATACCCAGATAGAAACTCTCATCATGTTTTCGTTGAGCCAGAAGGGCTAGAGACGGATAGTGTTTATCCAAATGGTATAAGCACTTCTCTTCCAAAAGAGGTTCAGGAAGCCTTTATTAGAACTATTCCTGGTCTAGAAAACGCAGAAATTCTCGTTCATGGCTATGCTGTAGAGTACGATGTAGTCGATACAACACAGCTTGATAGGGCATTGGAGCATACAGAAGTCCCTGGGCTTTTCTTTGCAGGTCAGATAAACGGAACCAGTGGCTATGAAGAGGCAGCTGGGCAAGGACTAATAGCAGGCCTAAACGCTTCATTAGGGCTAGTTGGGCGTTCAAAACTGCATCTAAAACGCGAAGAAAGCTATATTGGCGTAATGGTAGAGGATCTTGTCACTCAAAAGCGAGATGAGCCCTACCGTTTGTTCACGGCTAGAAATGAAAGAAGACTTTTTGTTCGAGAGGATAATACTTTTTTAAGAATGGCTCCTTATCGTTTATCACTTGGTTTAAATACAAACCTAGATCAGTCTCTCAGTCTTCTTGTTTCTGAGTATGAGGTGGTGATGAACCTTTTGAGCTCATACAGGTATAGAGAAAATCAAGAGAACAGAGAGCACTTTTTGACCCAGGGGTATGGTACGTTTGCCCCAAATATTACACTTTCAGAACTTTTGAAGAGAAGTTTTCTAGATCCTGTAGCTGTTTTGACAAATGAGCTCCTGCGAGCTGGTATTGTTGTAGACAGCAGGGTGGTTAGAACGGCAGCCATTTCAAATAAGTATGCCGGATATATTGATCGCGCCAAGATAGACCTAGATAGGGTGGATCGCTTTGAAAATAAAAAAATTGATTATACAGATCTTTTAAAATCATCGAATATATCCACCGAATGCAAACAACGTATTAGTGAAGTTAGGCCAGAGACCTTTGGACAACTCAAAAGAATCCAGGGAATAAGGCCGGCAACCCTTGCAACTGTCGCTGGAAATTTTAATTAATGGAAGAATTCGCCAAAAAATACCTTGAGATTATCAATGGACCGCTAAAGGGACTTAATCTCACTAGAGTTACTGAGTACGATGAGTTTTTCCAAAAACAGATCATAGATTCCATCATACCTCATACCGAATGCGCCATCTTTCAAGACCTAATTAATGAGGTTGATATCGTAATAGATGTTGGCTTTGGTGGGGGCTTTCCGATTCTGCCACTGGCCAAGCTTTATCCTCACAAAAGATTTATTGGACTTGAGGCCCGCAGAAAGAAATCGGATGCAGTCAATTTGATTGCTAAAGAATTAGGACTTGATAACGTAAAAACTTATCACCAAAGAATTGAGGAAATCCTAATTAACAGGCCAAGCATGATTACCTTTAAGGCAGTCAGCACTGTTGAAAATCTTCTCCCACTAATTAATTATGAGATGGGAACATCTGTCTCAACCGTATTCTATAAGGGACCTAAATTCTTTGAGCTTGAGAACATGGAAAATATTCCAGAGAACTGGGAATCTATTGGTTTTGAAGAGGTGGAACTGCCCGGAACTGAAGGCAGAACCTTTGCTTACTTCCAAAATTTAGATGTTCCACGTGGAACAAATGCAAATAAACAACTTGTCAGACTGACACAGTTTATTTAATCATTTCATATACGAAAAATTCCTTGAAGGAGCTATAAATGGCTAAAATTATTGCGATGATGAACCAGAAAGGTGGAGTCGGTAAAACAACGACATCTGTTAACCTTTCGGCCTGTTTGGCAGTCGCTGAGAAGAAAACTCTATTAGTTGACTTGGATCCTCAGGGAAATGGTTCACTTAGCCTAGGGCTTGGGAAAGATCAGTTTGTGCATTGCAACATTTATCATACTCTTGTTGCTGATGAACCGATTAAGAACGCTATTTATAAAACTGAACTCCCTTATCTCGATATTTGTCCTGCAGATAACAATCTTTCAGGAGCTCAAATTGAACTGGTAAGTGTATTTGCAAGAGAAACTAAACTTAAGAATGCATTTGATACCATTCAGGATGAGTACGATTACATCATTATTGATTGTCCTCCAAACTTAGGTCTTTTGACGGTCAATGCTCTTACTGCAGCTGACGTATATATCGTTCCGATGCAAACTGAATTTCTTGCAATGGAAGGACTAGCTCAGCTTTTGAATACAGTTCGAATGATTAAGGGAAGTTTGAATCCAAGACTCGAAATGGAAGGCGTTGTTCTTACTATGTTTGATAAGAGAGCGGCTCTTCATAATCAAGTTGTTCAAGAAATTCAAAATCACTTTGGAGAAAAAGTTTTTAAAACAATTATTCCAAAGAATGTTCGATTGGCGGAATGTCCATCTTATGGAAAGCCAATCATTCTTTACGATATCAAGTCTACAGGAAGTAGTGCATACCTTTCATTGGCCAAGGAATTGATTCTCAGAGAGAGAATGGCTCAACTTCAGAAACCTGCAGACAGCATGGGAAGCGAAAGCACTCTTTGAGTGTAAAAGGAATTACAATGGCCAAGAAAATTGCATTAGGAAAAGGTATTGCTTCACTCATTCAAGAAACTCCAAATCAAATTCTTGAAAAGGCACTGAAGGACGAAGTTGAAAGAGAGGCCAAGGAGGCAACAGCAAAAGCTGATTACACTCATTACTTGGTGGACATTTCTCAGATTAAAACAAATCCAAATCAGCCGCGTAAAATATTTAAAGAGCAAGAAATCCAAGAGCTCTCTAACTCAATTAAAGAGAATGGAATTATCCAACCTTTGGTTGTCGCAAAAATTGATGGTGGGTTCGAACTCGTTGCTGGAGAAAGAAGATTAAGAGCTTCTAAACTTGCTGGACTAGAGCAAGTACCAGTCATAATCAAACGTGGAACGGAAAAAGAAAAAATGATCATGGCGATCATTGAAAACGTTCAACGTGCAGATCTAAATTGTGTTGAAGAAGCTTTGGCCTATTATCACTTGATGAATGAGTACGGACTCAATCAAGAAGAAGTGGCGAAGAAACTTGGAAAAGAAAGAAGTTCTGTTGCCAACTATCTTAGAGTTTTGAAACTTCCAAGAGAAGTAGTTGAACTTCTACAAAAAGAAGTTTTGAGTTTTGGACACGCAAAAGTTTTGGCTTCTATAAAGGAAAGAGAGACGGCCATTAGACTTGCGAATATTGCGGTTCAAGATGAACTATCTGTTCGTGAACTTGAAAAGCTTTCAAAAAAGAAAGTTGCTCCAGTAAAAGAAAGAAAACCTGTTTATGAAGCTGAAAAGCTTGATCAGTATCGCCAAAAGTTGGAAAATAAAACTGGATTTCATTTTAAACTAGCTGCCAAAAATAACGGTAGTGGTCAGATCACGATCAAGTTTTCAAATGAAGCAGAATTTAACGATATCTACGAGTACTTGCTGACTCGTTAATAATGCGGAGCACATGTGAGCCAAGGAAAAGGTGACATCTCAGCTATCATTGAGGAAGGTTGCAAATTTGAAGGCAACCTTTCGTTTAATGGTGTGGCCAGGATTGCAGGTATTGTTAATGGAAGTATTTTTTCAAATGATACAGTGATTGTTTCAGAAGGCGCTGTAATCAACGCTGATATCAACGCAAATGTCATTCTTATCTCTGGTACAGTTAAAGGTAATGTCAAGGCCTCCTCACGAGTTGAAATTATTAAACCGGCCCGTTTTGAGGGGACAATTACAACTCCAAGTTTGATTGTGGAAGAGGGCGTTATTTTCCACGGTACAACTAAGATGCGTGACAATAGATAAAAGCAATTCTGCCAAGCGTCTAAACAAGTGTGAAACTCTTCTTAACCCGTTCAAAAAAGGCCTAATTCACCTTGACGTATGTCGTGCCAAAGATTATTCATAGGGTTCAAAATTACAGGCATTTTAAAGCATTTAGGCTGTTCTAGAGCTTGATTTCTGAAACAACCCATAAGCTTTCAAAAGGAAATATCAATGGATCTGGTCCTTAGTGTTTTTAAGAAACTCAACGTTGATCAAACTGTCTTTATCCAATTTGCGATTCTTGTCGCTCTCTTTTTTCTTCTTAAGGTTATCTTTTTCAATAAACTTCAATTTGTTCTTGAGCTAAGAGAAAGTAAAACCACCAAGCTTGAAGATAACGCCAACAAGACTTTTTCAAAAGCAGAGAGCCTTTCGCAAAAATACAAAGAGCAAATTGATAAGGCCTATGTAGAAGCTCAAAATAAATACAACAAAAGAAAAACTGAAATTCTCGATAGAGAAAGACAGAATATCAAATCAGCTGAAAACCAAATCAACCAAGAAGTTGAGCAAGAAAGAGTCAAGTTTGTTGCAGAACTTGAGTCTAAAAAGAAAGAAGTACTCGATAATGCCGACTCTCTTGCTAAAAACCTTGTTGATAAATTTGTGAATTAATAAAAGGTAGAAAATGAAAAACCTTCTCACACTTTCTTTGGTTCTTGTTTCTTCTAATGTTTTCGCTGCCGGAGCTGGTGGTGGTCACATTTCGGATCTTATGTATCCAGCCATTAACTTTTTCCTACTCTTTGGATTTATTCTTATTAAATTGAGAAAGCCAATAAGTGATGCATTCACAAAAAACAGTGAAGAAGTTGAAAACCTCTACAATATGGCTGAAGAAAAATCTAAAGAAGCGCAAATCAAGCTTGATGAGTACACAAAGAAACTTGAAGCACTTGATTCAGAAACTTCAAGAATTCTTCAAAATGCAGAAGAAGACGGATCAAAATTTGATCAAGCTCAAAAGCAAGAGACGTTTGCTTCTATTGAAAGAATGAAAAGAGATGCTGCTAATAAAATTGAAAGTGAAAAGAATGAAATGGTTAAACAATTGAATTCTTCACTTCTAGATGAAGTAATCTCGAAAGCGAAAACTGAAATTAATTCAAATAAAGAATATAAAACGAAAGCAACTCAAAAGCTGCTATCAGATATCGGATAGTGGAGGTTAAGTGAAAGAACAAAACGTTGCAAAAGCTTATGCTACAGCCATGTATGATCTTGCAAAAGAGAAGGGTGTAGATATTGCTGCTGAACTTATCAAGCTTAACGAGCTTATCAACAAGAACAACAATCTTGAGAATGTTCTTTTCTTGGATGTTTTTACACCAGAAGAAAAAACAGCTGTAATGAATGACATTTCAGCCAAGCTTGGACTTTCAAGCCTTCTTAAGAACTTCATCAACTTTACAATTACAGAGAAGAGACTTTCTTTGTTCCCACTTATTTATAAGGAAGTTGTGGTCAGAGATGATCATGAAAAAGGATTCCTAAGAGGGACAATTGAAGGAGCTGATGATGATGTTGACGCTGCTTTTAGAGAAA
The DNA here is from genome assembly GCA_006226755.1 of Deltaproteobacteria bacterium. Taxonomy (GTDB): domain Bacteria; phylum Bdellovibrionota; class Bacteriovoracia; order Bacteriovoracales; family Bacteriovoracaceae; genus M0603. The sequence continues at coordinate 12,450 of SBGE01000183.1, forward strand.
AAATTACAGCTTATCTAAAAGGTAAAGTCAAAAAAGATTGCAAACTTGATTATGTAAAAAACAGTAAAATTACTGCCGGTTACAGAGTCACAGTTGAAGATCTCCAATTGGATGCATCTCTAGATAATCAACTTAATAAATTTAAAGAAACGGTACTTAATTCATAAAAAGGAAAGAGGGATAGCCATGTCTATGAATCCTGAAGAAATCACAAGCATCATTAAAGAAAGAATTGCTAACTTCGAAACAAAACTACAAGTAGACGAAGTTGGTACTGTACTAACCATTGGTGACGGTGTTGCCAGAGTATTTGGTCTTAAGAACGTTATGGCCGGGGAACTTGTAGAATTTTCTACTGGTACCAAGGGTATGGTTCTTAACCTTGAAACGAACAACGTTGGGGTTGCGGTTCTAGGTGAGGATACAGGTATTAAAGAAGGTACTACAGTTAAGAGAACTGAAAGTATTGTTGAGGTTCCTGTTGGTGACGCCCTTCTTGGTAGAGCTGTAAACGCGATTGGACAACCAATTGACGGTAAAGGCGATATTAAAGCAGATAAAATGAGACAGGTTGAAATTAAAGCTCCTGGTATTCTTGCTAGAAAATCAGTTCATGAGCCACTTCAAACAGGTCTTAAAGCTATCGATTCGATGATTCCAATTGGTAGAGGTCAAAGGGAACTTATTATTGGTGACCGTAAGACTGGTAAAACTGCAGTTGCGATCGATACGATCATCAACCAAAAAGGTAAAGATGTTGTTTGTATCTACGTAGCCGTTGGTCAGAAAAACTCAACAGTTAGACAGGTACAGCAAAAGCTAATCGAAGCTGGAGCGATGGAATACACAATCATCGTTTCTGCTACTGCTTCTGAAACAGCTCCACTTCAGTTCCTTGCTCCTTATACTGGTGCAACAATGGGTGAGTTCTACAGAGACAATGGCAAGCACGCTGTTATCGTATACGATGACCTTACAAAACAAGCTCAAGCATATAGACAGATGTCTCTACTTCTAAGAAGACCTCCAGGACGTGAAGCTTTCCCTGGGGACGTTTTCTATCTACACTCAAGACTTCTAGAAAGAGCTGCAAAGCTTTCTGATGAAATGGGTGCCGGTTCACTAACAGCTCTTCCTGTTATTGAAACTCAAGAAGGTGACGTTTCTGCTTATATTCCTACAAACGTTATTTCTATTACTGATGGTCAGATTTACCTAGAATCAGATCTATTCAACTCTGGTGTTAGACCTGCCGTTAACGTTGGTCTTTCGGTTTCACGAGTTGGTGGTTCTGCTCAGATTAAAGCAATGAAGAAAGTTGCTGGTACTCTAAGACTAGACCTGGCTCAGTATCGTGAACTTGCAGCTTTTGCTCAGTTTGGTTCTGACCTTGATGCCGCTACTCAAAGACAGTTGGCTAGAGGGGAGAGACTTGTTGAGCTTCTTAAGCAAGGACAATATCAACCACTAGAAGTTGTTGATCAGGTTGTATCAATTTATGGCGCAACTAAAGGTATGTTTGACTCCATTCCAACAAGCAAGATTCAAGAAGTAGAAAAAGAACTTCTTGATAACTTGAAATCAAGACATTCTGAATTGATGTCAGCGATTGCATCTGAAAAACAAATTTCAGATGAGAATGGTGAAAAACTTACTGCAGCTATTAAAGAATTTGTTGCTACTAAAAAGTACTAAAAGCAGGGATTAAGAGCTTATGGCTAACATAAAAGAGCTCAAGAAAAAGATTAAGAGTACCAAAGGTACACTTAAAATTACTCAAGCGATGAAGCTTGTTTCGGCTGCCAAGCTTAATAAGGCTCAGCAGGCGATTCAAACTACGCGTCCTTATGCTACTGAACTCGAAGATACCATCAAGACAGTTTCTGCCTTGGTTCAAAACTACGAGCATGAATACCTTAAAGAAGATGTTGAAAACAAAAAAGCAGCTCTTTTGGTTATCTCAGCAAACAAAGGACTATGTGGGGGTTACAACTCACAACTCGCTAAGAAAGTAAGACAATTTCTTGGGGAAACAGACCTGGATGTCAAAGTTTACTTCATTGGTAAGAAAGTAAGAGATCTTATCAAGACAGAAGTTAACGAAGGCAAATTTTACACATTCGAAAAGCAAGATGCTTCATTTCTTGAAATTCAAGAAGTGGGCAAGGAACTTGCTGAACTTTTCAAAACTGGTGAAGTTGGAAAAGTTTTGGTGGCATACAATATTTTTGAATCGGCCATTGCTTTCACTCCAACCGTCTCTCAGTTGCTACCAATGTCACTTGATGAGCAAGTGAAGGCGGAACTTCAGGAAAAGTTTCCATTCGATTTCAAATATGATCCAAATCCAAAAGAAATTTTGGATACATTGATCCCAGAGTCTTTTTCGACAAGCCTTTGGACTGCTCAGTTGGATGCGAATGCAGCTGAACATGGATCAAGAATGTCGGCCATGGATTCGGCAGTAAGAAACTGTAAAGACGCTATTAGATCACAAACACTAACTATGAATAAATTGAGACAAGCAGCGATTACAACTGAGCTAATTGAAGTTGTATCTGGTGCTGAGTCGTTAAATGCTTAAGGAGCGATGATATGTCCGGTAATACAGGATTAATCAAACAAGTTATGGGTCCGGTTGTTGACGTTGAATTCCCAGGTGGACAACTTCCAGCTATCAACAACGCTTTGACAGTTACAAACAAAGTTATCGACAACAAAGAAGATAACCTTGTTCTTGAGGTTGCTCAGCACCTTGGTGACAACGTTGTTAGAACAATTGCGATGGACGCGACAGAAGGTCTTTCAAGAGGTCTTACTGTAAAAGATACTGGTGATGCCATTCAAGCTCCTGTTGGTAGGGAAGTGCTTGGACGTATTATCAACGTTATCGGACAACCGGTTGATGAAGCAGGTCCACTTCAAGCAAAAAAATCATATGGTATTCATAGACAGCCACCTACTTTTGAAGATCAGTCTACAAAACTAGAGCCTTTCTATACTGGTATTAAAGTTATTGACCTTCTAGCTCCTTACTTGAAAGGTGGAAAGATTGGTCTATTCGGTGGTGCCGGGGTTGGTAAGACAGTTCTTATTATGGAACTTATTAACAACATTGCGACTCAACACGGTGGTTTCTCTGTGTTCGCAGGCGTTGGTGAAAGAACTCGTGAAGGAAACGACCTTTACTATGAAATGAAAGAATCTGGAGTTATCGAGAAGACGGCTCTTGTTTACGGTCAGATGAACGAGCCCCCAGGAGCTAGAGCTAGAGTTGCCCTAACGGGTCTTTCTGTTGCTGAATACTTTAGAGATGAAGAAGGTCAGGACGTTCTTTTCTTCGTTGATAATATTTTTAGATTTACACAAGCTGGTTCAGAAGTGTCTGCCCTTCTTGGTCGTATTCCTTCTGCCGTTGGTTACCAACCAACACTTGGTACTGAGATGGGTGCCATGCAGGAAAGGATTACTTCAACTAACAAAGGTTCAATTACTTCTATTCAGGCCGTATACGTTCCTGCGGATGATTATACTGACCCTGCTCCAGCTACAACCTTTGCTCACTTGGATGCGACAACAGAACTTTCTCGTCCAATTGCGGAGCTTGGGATTTACCCTGCGGTTGACCCGTTGACTTCATCATCAACAATTCTTACTCCTGCTATTCTTGGAGATGAGCACTACAACATTGCCCGAGGTGTTCAGCAAATTCTTCAAAGATATAAGGAACTTCAAGATATCATCGCCATTCTTGGTATGGATGAACTTTCTGAAGAAGATAAGCTACTTGTTGCAAGAGCAAGAAAGGTTCAGAAATTCCTATCTCAACCATTCTTCGTTGCTGAGCAGTTTACCGGTATTCCTGGTCAATTCGTACCTATCGAAGACACCATCGCTTCATTCAAGGCCATCTTGAGTGGTGAAGTTGATGATCTTCCAGAACAAGCTTTCTACCTTGTCGGTAACCTCGACATGGTTAAAGAGAAAGCTAAGCAAATTGCAGCAGGAAACTAATAAGGATAAAGAATGAACAACTATACAGTTGATATCCTAACACCATCTAAAATTGTAGCTAAGGGGATTCCAGCAGAGTCCCTTTTGGTTCCAACTGTCAGAGGTCAAATTAACGTACTTAAGGATCACACTCATATCGTGTCGAAGCTTGGTACTGGAATCGTTACTGTTTTTGGTGGCGAAGATGACCCTGATAGATACTTTTCAGTTACAACAGGTGTTTGTAAGGTTTTAGACAACAAAGTCATCATTTTAGCGAATACTTCAGAAGAGGATCATGAAATTGATGTTCAACGTGCAAAAGAAGCACTTAAGCATGCTCAAGAGCAACTTCAGTCTTCTTTGTCTGATGAAGAACTTACAAAATACAGAAGAAAAGTAGAAAGAGCTCAACTTAGAGTTCAGTTGGCTTCTTATAAAGGCTAATTTTACTGAGTACTCACATCTGACTATTCAAAAATAAATGAGACCCGATTTTTATCGGGTCTTTTTTTTGCCAAAAATTTTCATATCCATGACGACTATTCAAATGAACACTCACAAAATAGAGGAAGAATGTTCTCTTCCCTTGAATTTTCTTAGTGAGATAGGAGAATAAAAGGAAGCTTATAAAAAACGTTTTTTAAAAAATTATGAACAAAACTCTCAAAAACATTTACACGATTTGTCTGGTTGCCTCTCTGGCAGCTTCTTTCGCGTATTTGAGAGATGTTAACAAAAAAGATTCCAAACCATTTATTTTTGTTTCACACTTTACGAAGAAATCCTCGAAAGCCCCTGTGGAAGCGGTGTCTGAAGCACTGGTAAAAGTAAAAAAGAAAGCAAAAACTATAGCCAAACAAAGTAAAAAGAATCTTGTTAAAAAAGTAAGTTTTGCAAAACCGATTAATAAAAAAATAACTATAAAAGAAGTGGTCATTGCAAACCCTGAACTTGAAGTAAAAGGACCACGGGCTGCTCAAGTGGTTACTGGTAATGATCAGCCATTAAACAATTCAGAACTCATCAATCATTATGGTTATAAAGTAGAGATCAAAAATTTAGAGAAACTCAGCTGGGCCGAATATTTTCAATCTCAAAATATCGATAGAAAACTTGCCTCTCTTAATGAAGGTGAAGGACCTACTCTTCAGAAAGCTCAAGAAATTGAAGATAAAAGACTTGCTGAAATAGAAGAAGAAAATAAAAAAATCACTGAAGCTAAAATTGAAGACTTTGTAAAAACAGTCGCTAGTCAAAAAGTGAGTACTCAAGAGGAAACAGATCTCGTGTTTTATGACTACTCAAAAACAGACAATGAAGAAGAGGCAAATGTCGATCTGGTTAATGAAGTTAAGATTGAAGAGAATAAAATAGAAAATAAAGAAGTTAATAAAGAAATCGTAACTGAGGTCATAAAGACAGAACCAGCTGCGGTTGAAACAGTAGCTGAGGCCAATCAGGAAAACAATAATGAAGGCCAGTCTGCAATTATTTCAAAAAATGTACTAGCGGCAATTGAAAGAGAAATGGCCGATACTCCAAAATTTGCACAAGCTGCCTCAAAAGTGAGTACTCACAATTCTCCAGTAAGTGACTACTCAAAAGTAGTTGATGAAATTCATAAGAAAAGATCAGCTGCAAAAAAAATGAATACTCAGACAAGTGGTTACTCAAAAACAATCATTACATCTTATGAAGTCACTTTAGGTGAGGAGTCAGGTGATCCATTGAGAAGTTTTCAAATTTCTGCAGCCAGTGAGGGTAATGAGAGAATAGATGATAATAATAATGGTTTTGTAAATATAGAAACCAATCTAGCCAGTGGTCAGGGAGTGTATAGAGCAACCATTCTGAAAAGAGATTTTCTTAGAACAACGATGGATATAGCTCTAGAGCCAGGAACGATTGAAGTAGCTGTTCCGACCATTTCTCAGGAATCAATGATGAAATTCCTTGAAGCTCAAGGAGTCAACGGACTTGGCGGATTCCTTCTTATAGATAGGGACCGAGGAGTAGAAAGCCTTGATATCGATGCAGAATTTGAAGCTAAGTATGACCTCGATGAAAACTTTAAAGTAACCAAAGATGAAAAATCCATGAGATATGTATTTTTTGCAGGAGTCTCAGCTGGGAATACATTGCTGAAAGTAAGAACTGTAGAAAATGAATACTCAGAGAAAATTATTCATATTGTGGAAGATGAAGTCTTATTCGAAGCACTTTTGATTGCCGCCCCAGAAACAATGAAAGTAACTACGATGGAGCGAACAATTCTTTCTAATCGTTCAGTTGAGTTAGACATTGATGCTGAGAACATCAAGTATTTCAATAGAGACATCAAAGCAAACAAATTGGCTTCCAACCTGCACGAAATAAAAGTTCCTGTTCTTCCACTTGGTATGAGAAAGTATTTGGCCTTTTCACACATGAAAGAAACAGTTTACGTCGGTATTGGAGACAATAGCGAGGTTGAACTTCCAAGTTCTGATTTTATAGTGAATCTTCTAGAAGCCAACAGTATGAGTGGAATGGAAGGTAAGTGTGTTATTCAAGTTAATTTAAGAAAGGAACTCCTGAGCGTCAAAGCAAACGGCGAATCTGCAAGAGGACCAATGGCCCTAGACAAGTTTTACTTGGAAAAGAATGGTTCACTCTCAGAAGAAGAGACTCCGCTAAGTACAAAAGTATTCATACTTGGTGATCACCAAGGAATCGTAAATTTAAAAATTGAATATCAAGATAAGCAAACAGATTATTTGCAAACGTTCTGTTCTCCAGAAACTTATCTGCTAGAGCAATTATAATTCTTTACTAATTTCTTATAATTTTTTGGGTAGTTTTTTCGGATTTGTGCATCATCTAATTCAAGATACTTTCTTTTTGTGAGCTCTATATCAGAAATTAAAATTGTACCTTTGCCAAAAACTTTCTTTGAATTCTTAAAATGTTTATTGAGGAGTGGGAAATAAGGACTACTCTTACTCAAAGAGTTATAAATTTTATCTGGTCGTAGAGAGCATTTGGACACATAGATTCTTATAGGATCATTAAAAGTAACCTCAGCTTTCATATTCTCATCGATTCCAAGAAGTTCCTTTTTATAAGCTAAGGTGTGAACAAGTGCCAAAAAACTCGAATAAAAATTACTTGAAGCAAAACCTATGTGTGGATGATCATAATGAGTCAGCATGTATTCTAAAGACATGTCTTTCTTTTTATACTTTCTCTTGGCACGAATAATGTGCTTGGTTCCACTATTGTATGCTGTAACGGCTAGATCCCAGCGCTTTAAAATCATTTTATTCTGCTTTAAAAGATGAAATGCTGAAATAGTTGAGATGACAGGATTGTTACGTGCGTCCTGAGTTTCGTCGACTGGCATAAAAAGCTTTCCTATAAAGGGCATGAACTGCCAGATACCAGTTGCTCCAACTTTAGATGTTGCCTTGGTGTTAAAGCTACTTTCTAAAAATGGAATCGCGAGAAGCTCAGTGGGTAGATTGAAAGTCTCAAAATGTTTATCCATAAAGGGTTTAAATGTGAGGTAGTTAACATAACCCTGGAGAATGTTATCTTTTTGGCCAGTCTGGGCACGAATATTGTTAGACAGATTGTTAAAAAACTTTTTGCGTCTTTTTTTACTGGGAAACTTATGACCGGCCTTGTCTAAGGCCTTCAATATTCTGAGTTCTATTTCGCCATTCTTTTTCCCTCTAGCGAGATTATTGAATGCTTTTTTATATAGATGAATACGCTCCTCGGTGTATCTTGCCTGGAGCGCATAGACAGTGTGCGAATTGATAATAGAATCCTGAAGCTCTGAAAAGTCGATGACGTTATAAACAATATCGAGATCTTCAGAGTCGTGAATAACGACAGAGCTAGATGGATAAAGAGTGTAAATGTTGAACCAAAAATGAACACGTTTTGAAAAATATTCTGGGATATTGAAGTCATCCAAAATGAGATTTTTGGGATCCTTTCTAATAAGATCAAATTTATCTTCTGAAGGAAGTTTTAGAAAATAAGGTTTTGATATTGTATGATTCGCTAATGCCTTATCAATCAAATCCAAATCGTTCTGAAAAATGTTTTCAGGAACCAGAGCATTGGCACTCTGGAATAACATAAATGTGAGAAATAATACTAATCGACCCATTCGTGATTATTGAAAATATCCATTGTGCGCTTGTAACCAAGGGAGACAAGTTCTGAAGTTTTATTAGGATTCAGACTGAAACTATTTCTAAAGAAAATATTATAATGTTCATGGTCTGGGTAAATATCGACCAAATTTACATTTCTTTTGAAGTCCAACTTTCGCTCAAGGATAGATATAAGTTTTTTACGATGAACTTCATCGAATTTATTAGTCTTGAGATAATCATTAACAGTGTCGATGATATCCTCAGCAGTCTTTCGTTTTGCACGGCTTGAAACAATTTTCTTTTGAATCATCAAATATATTGATTGCATTGCAATTGCGGGTAGCCCGTAATTGATTAGAGAGCCAATTTCATCATGATAGTGATAAGGAGTATGTGTCCAGCTGGATATGATGTACTCACATCCATTATCTATTGCAACGTGAGTGGATAGTGTTTCTCTGATTTCACCATCTATATAGTAATCTGTTTGTCCAGTTTGAGAGTTGTTAACAGGATAAGGACTATAAAAAGGCGGAACTGACATAGAGGCCGCCACCGCCTGACTTACAGGGGTGCCAGTATAATAATGAGCAGTTGAATCATGACTTGGGTTTGGATAATTGTACTTACCAAAAATGACTTTCCTTGAGTGATCAAGTTGAGTGGCAACTATAAAGAGGTCAGAAAGGTAATCTTCAAAATTATCACTTACGAGAACATTCTTTTGAATATATTCATAAAGACCATGAGTCGTGAAAAAACCTGAAATATTCAACATAGGTTTTAATATTTGCTTTAAAAAAAGCGGAAAACCGTCAAAAGGATCGTAAACAGTAGATCTCGGGGGTTTTCCTGACGGCTTCTTGAGACAAAGCATATCCTTATAAGAAACGGCGGGAATTTTGGAATCCTTTCGTCTTAAGGTGGCCTTAATGACATCCATCGGACGAAAACCACAGGCAAAATAAAGATTAATCAGTGCACCAGCGGAACTTCCAACGTAAGTTCCAATTTCCAATTTTGATGGACTACTTTGATTGTTTTTTAAGGTAAAGCCTAGTTCCTCTAGCGCAAGTGCGACCCCAAGGTGCCAGGCAGCGGCCTTAACAACACCTCCAGAAAGCACGAGTGCTGTTTTTTTATTTTCAAATGCTGATATATCGACTCTTTGCATAAACGTCCTGTTGCGCTGCACACTCAGATTGCGTAATTCCAAGTCTTTAACTATCATATAAGAAACCGCACTCGAGAACAAACAGGATGTTTGAAGGAGTTTAAATGGAAGAAAATACTGGCGTGTGGATGAGTATTTTGGAGTATGCAAGCTTCAAATCCATTTCAATCAGTACAATTCGTAGATATATCAAAGCAGGCCGAGTCAAAACTAAAAAGGATGACGGGAAGTTTTATATCTATGTTTCACCTGAAAAAATAAAAGATAAAAATTCTAAAGACGAAGCTCACTTGAGAGTGCAGCTTGAGAATGAGCGACTAAAAATGAAAATCAAGTCATTGGAAGAAGAACTCAATGATATGAAAATGCTTGTTCAAATATATGAACAAAATCAGCACCTACAAAGGCAGGAGCCACCTGAAATCCCAACTATGTAAACTCATTATTCTAGCGGCGATCCTTTTGGGGGCCAGTGATCTGTTTGCAAATACCAGATCAATGCGAAGATGCATGCTTTTGCCTGTGAAAGACAGTGTTGGTGGAGCCCTGGGTTTTAAAGTTTTTGAAGAATTGGAGAGGTACTTAAAAGATTCTGAGTGGTGCTATTACGAATCCAACTCAGGAATCTTGGATATTCTAAGCAATTACAAAAGAAACCTAGATGCCTATTTACAAAATAAAGATGTCTTAAAAGTTATTGCAGAAAAAAGCAATGCAGGATCTTTAATCAGAGTAGATTTGGTTAATCAAGTAAAGGGTGTGGATGTTCAGGTCAGAGTAATTGGTGAAAATGGTGAGGACGTATACTTCAAAGAAGAAACAAGACTCAATACTGAAGATTACACAGTGATTGCTCAGACCGTTAAAAATTGGCTGGATATATATGAAAAAAATATTCCATATGATGGGATAGTAATTGGTGTTTTAGGAGACCAGTTCACATCTGACGTAGGCAAAAGCTATGGAGTTCAGCCTGATTCCACTTTGAGAATTGTTAGACCAACGAAAAAGAGACGACATCCTCTTCTTAAAGAGATTGTTGATTGGGAAACAGAATTGATTGCCAAAGGAAAGATATTTCATACAGCAGCATCGCAATCTCAAGGTAATGTATCTACATATGAATCAAAAAAACGCGTAAATGTTGGAGACTGGTTATTGATTGATAAGAATCAAAAAACCAAGGCCAAGGATGAACCAAACTTTGGTGAACTTGATGAGTTTCAATTTGGTAAACATGGAAATGTAGGACTGTTCGCACTTATTGGTAGTGGTTCAAATACAGTATCTGGAACTTCTACAAAAAAAATCGGTGGAATGCTTTTTGGTGTGGATCTGGTAGGTGAAGTTTGGCTAACACGTACTTATTTTGCAGGACTTGAAATAGGTAGGAGGTTTGGCTCTTACAGTAGAGAAGAAGGTACATTGCAATCAGAATCCAATAGTTTGTCTGGCTCTGTATTTAAGCTTAAAGCTGGATATAAATATCTCCCCTTGGGTTTTTTCTATGGCCCACAAATAGATGGTTTCATCGGCTATGCCAACTATGGCTATGGTTTTGATACTAGTCGAACAGATGGAATAACTGGAGTAAATTTTAGTGGGATAATGCTTGGGGCCAAAGGTTCTATGCCTCTGCACAAGCTTTTTAGAATTTCTCTACTATTGGACTTCATATTTAATCCAGGCTTTAGTGAAGATGTCGCAATAAAAGGATCTGCGGATTCTACATCAAATTATCATATTGAAATTGGGGGCAACTACCAATACAACCCCAACATGACATTCGATGCCGGAGTAGGGTATACATCTAGCAAGGCAGAGTTCAAAAGAACAGTCAGCAGTATTGCGATCAAAGAAACTACTCTTAAGATTGGCGCTACTTTCACATTCTGAGTGGAGTAAAAATGACACGCATTCAAGAACTTGAAAAACTGATCAAGCATCATAAGGCCATGTACTATCAGGGCCGCCCAGAAATTCCAGACCACGAGTACGATAAGCTAGAGGACGAACTTAAAAAAATAGATCCAGAGAATAGGATACTGGAATTTATTGGATCAAAAGTTCAAGGCCAAGACAAAGTAAAGCATGACAAAAAAATGCTTTCACTTGGAAAAACGTATGAAATAGACGAGCTAGTTAAATGGATGGGTGAAGAAGAAATTGTCTCTACCATGAAAATCGATGGAGTCAGTTGTTCACTTATTTATGAGAATGGACACCTCGTTCTGGCAAAAACACGTGGTGATGGAACTTTTGGAGAAAACATCACACAAAAAGTTATGTGGATGAACACAGTTCCTTCTGCCCTTAGTGATAAAACAAAATCATTCGAAGTACGTGGTGAACTATTTTGTCGAGAGGAGGACTTCTTTCATTTAAGTCAGGAGATGCAATCACTTGGTTTGGAAAAACCATCCAGTCAGCGAAATATTGTTGCAGGATTAATCTCAAGGAAAGAAAACGTAGAGCTTTGTCGTTATATTGAATTTATGGCCTTCGAGTTGATTTCAGATGATTTTGATTTGAAATTTGAGACAGATAAATTCAAAGAGTTGGCAAGGCTAGGTATTGAAACACCCGATACTGTTGTTCATAAAAACAAAAAAAGCATTGAAAAAACAATAGAAGAATCCAAACAGTTCATGTCTGAAGGGGATTTTCAAATTGATGGAATAGTATTCACCTATAATAAACTTTCTTTACATGAAGAATTAGGCGAAACAGCTCACCACCCCCGTTATAAAATGGCATTTAAATTTGAAGGTGAATCAAAAGAGACAATAATAAAAGAGATTTTATGGTCAGTGAGTCGCAATGGAATTCTAACTCCCGTTGGTAATGTTGAGCCTGTCGAATTAAGTGGAGCGGTTGTTTCTAGAGTTACGTTGCATAACTATGGAATGGTGAAACAGTACGAACTGAAGAAGGGTGATAAAATTGAAATCATTAGAAGCGGAGAAGTCATTCCCAAATTCCTATCTGTAGTAAAGCCTTCTAGTGAACCTTTTGTTGTTCCAGAAAATTGTCCAACATGCGAATCGAAGGTGCAAAAAGTGGACATTAGACTTTATTGCTCAAATGATCATTGTCCAGACAGGGTTCGTGAAAGCATATTGAATTTTATAAAAAAAATAGGAATTGATGATTTAAGTTCAAAACGACTTGAAGAAATGTTGAAAGTTGGCTTAGTAAAAGAGATTCCAGACTTATATAAATTAACCACAGAAGACTTTTTAACACTCGATAAAGTTAAGGATAAATTGGCGAGTAAGTTTTATGAAACGATTCAAGCCTCTAAAAATGTAGACTTTATAACCTTTCTGAGTGCACTCGGCTTAACGGGCGGTGCCTATAACAAGTGTGAAAAGGTAGTGCATAACGGATTCGACACAATCGAAAAGATTCGAAATGCCACTGTTGAAGATTTGTCGACTATTGAAAGTTTCGCACAAAAGTCTGCAACAGAGTTTCTTACATCATTCAAAGAGAGAGAAAGACTCATTGATGACCTAGTGGAAATAGGCTTTGTCTTTGAAGAAAAAGAAATTAAAGACACACCTTTGAATGGGAAAAAGGTATGTATAACCGGTTCTTTGTCTGAAAAAAGAAGTGTAATTGAAGGCTGGATAAGAGATGCTGGTGGAGCAACTGTTGGCAGTGTTTCAAAGAAAACAGATTTTCTTTTAACGAATGATAAAGACTCTGGCTCGTCTAAGGCAAAAAAAGCTAATGAGCTAAATATCCCAATAATCTCTGAAGATGATCTCAAAAAAATGATTCAATAAAGGGCCGCCTGCGCTTGACGGCCCTTTGTGAGACTTTTGAGAGGAGCAACAATCAAATAGTCTCAGTAACGAGCGACAAATTATTCATTTTGAATTTTTGCAAAACATCAATAACTTTTACGATGCGATCATATGTAACTTTTTTATCGATCTTCAACTCAACAGGAAGATCTGTGTTCTTTAAGCTTTGGCAAAATTTATCAAACTCATCCAAAGGCGTTTTTTTGCCGTTAAGCATGAATTCTTCTTTGTTGAGTTGAATTGCCAGTGACTTCAATTCGTCTTTTTGTTCAGTTGAAGTTTCAGCTTTTGGAAGGGCCAAAAGCAAGGCAGCATTCTTCTTTTTAAAAACGGTTGTCGTCATAAAGAAAATCAACAGAATAAAAATAACGTCAATTAGTGGAGTAATGTCTGGTGACAATTCTTCTCTTTTTCGTCTGTTTCTCATGCTTTTGCTCCTGAAGTAAGAAAGATTTCAACAACTTTTTCTTCAAGCTCAACTTCATAGTCGGTCATCTTATCGTTTAAATAGTTGTAAAAAACAAAATTGGGAATTGCGACAATGATTCCGCCGACAGTAGTAAGGAGGGCCATGGAAATACCTCCTGCAAAAAGATCCGGCTTGTCGAGACCACTCTGAGCAATGGATTGAAAAGCTCCGAGAACACCAATAACAGTTCCAAGAAGTCCAAGGAGTGGAGAAATGGAAGCAATGATTTTAACTGTTGTTAAACCTCGTTGCATTCTTAGGGTAAATTTATAGATTCTGTCCTTAATCATTTCTATCACCATGTCTTTATTGTTCAAATCGAAATTTACAAGAGAACCAAAAATGTCCTTGGCATTCTTGCTCAGCTTCTTTTTTTCAAATCTAATAAGTAAATACTTGCTGATAATGATAGACATGCCCCAAAAGCTCATGCCAATAAGTAAATACATAACAGGTCCACCACTTTTTACATAAAACAATAACTTTTCCATACTTTGCTCCTCTGGAAATCAAGACTTGAATAACAAGCCAAATTTAACGATTCTATTATCAATCCCTTTTGGGAATATTAGGTTCTTTGAAACTAGGCGGACACAATTCACAAGACCCTTAACGGCCTTTATTTTACCGCGCCCTTTGAACGTAACTTTCGCTTCGTCTACACGTCCTTTAGAATTAATTGTTATCTCTAGGGGCACTTGCCCTGAAAGAAATTCGTCTCGAGCGAGAGAGCGTTCGTAGCAGGATTGAAACTTGATATCTTCTTTTTCAAGAACATCGCGAATTCCTTTTATATCAAAGGTCGCGGCTGCTTCAATTTGGTTCGCCTTCATTCCATTAAGATCAAACTTTTTTGATTGAAACTTTGGATTCGATGAAATGTTTACATCGCTTGACCAGTCTTTATCTTGCTTCTTTTTGATCTGAGCCTTCTGGGTCTTAGAGATCTTGTCATTCTTTAGTGATTTCATGAGATCGTCATAAGACATTGCTTTTGCTTTTTTACGACTTTTCGCTGGTGGAGCAGGTTTTGAAGCAATCATTTTCAGAGTCTTAAGCTTTAGTTTAACCTTCTTTTCTTCAGTTTTTTTCTCGACAACTTCAGGAGTTGGGGGGATCGGGTTTGTCCAAATAAAGCCAATTGCAAAAATGGAAATGAAAAAAGCTATATGAGCTAATGTAGAAAAAACATAAGAAAAATGATTTTCTGTGATGGTAAAAGATATGGTGTATCTCATATCTTTCTTCCTTCAATAAGGATTACTTTTTCTTGTGTCAGTCTTTTTTCAATTTCAAACACTTCTGTTTTAAGAAGATCTACTATGACCTTGCGGTTCTTTATGTCTGAGTCAATGTATTCCATCATTGGTCGACGGACTTCGCCAGAGATCTCTAAATTGCCAAGGTCGATGACTTCTTGAGCAAATAGAAGGGATGAAAAGAGGTAGAAAGATATAAATGTCATATACTCAGCCTCCTTTCATTAAGTTTAGAAATAAGTAATTCTTTAACATCGCCAGAGAGTTGTTTGTTGTTATGCAAGCGCGAGGCCAGAATTTCGAGAGACTCTGCTAAATTTTGATTGGATTTAAGAAGAAGATGTTCAAAAGACCAAATGTGTTTTGATATTTTTAAACGTCTATAATCAATTCTTTTGAAAACCTCGGCAAGAAACTGTGGTGTAAGCTTTGCTTTGTTTGCCTCTGACCTAAACTTGGCACAAAGATTATAAGTTTTAATGTCACTTAATAAATCTTTCATGCCACTGAGATCTTTTGGGGCTCTTCCTAAGGTGAGACCATGCTTTGCTTTATTGAGAAATGTGAAAATCTCGTGCTTGGACCATGTTTCTTCTGTTTGAGAAAGATACAGATCAATGAATTGTCTAAAAAGGACGGGGTCTTTAAAAAGAAATGATTTGAATTGCTCATATTTGGACACAATTGTTTTAGTATCTTTCTGATCAAGAAGAGATGCTAGATAAAGCTTGTTGGCATTTTTATCAGTTCCTGGTTTAGATAGAAGTTTAGTGATTAGTTCCTTTTTTATAGAATTATGAGGATGACCGTTCTTGCTTAGGACAAAAAGAACTTTTGCAGACTCTAGCGTAAGGTTGGATTCATTAAGAAAAGAATTGGTAAAGCTCTGTACTTGAGCGTATTCTTTGTTGTTAAGAAGTTTACTTACGATTGGTAAAACAGATTCAATGACTTCAGAAGTACGCTTTTTTTCGGATATCGCAGTTAAGATATTGAATATATCGTCATAATTTTTAGATTTAGAGTTAAGAATGGCGATCTCTTTCGGCGTTAGATCTTGACCTCTAAGAAGAACTAGTTGATCTTCATTATCTTCAAATAAATTAACCAAGCTTAGGCGTAGTTGAGAATCTTTAGTTGACTTCAAAATATCACTAAGTCTTTGAATTTCATAAGGATGAATGAGAGTGATTTTATTCTGGCAGTGATTGGAAAATGCTTTGATATATTCATTTAAGTAAACTCTATCTTCTAATTCGAGAATATGTGCAAAAAGAAGGTTGCATCCATCTTGGGAAGAGGGCCTAAGGGCCGTAAGCATTAGGGCCTGTTCGAATGACTCTCTTTCACTGAATTCAAGCTGACTTAGAGTT
>SBGE01000092.1 GCA_006226755.1 Deltaproteobacteria bacterium
ACTCTTTAATAACTTCTTTTTTTGAAGCACAGTTTTTGGCTTCTAATTTTTTTATCTCGTAATCCCTTTTACGCCACTCCTCTCTTCTCTTTCTTTCTTCCTTGCTAAGTTTTCGATCATACTGAACAAGAATTTTATGAATTCTCTTCAAATTGATGGCTGTATCCTGAATAATCATTGGACCTTCTGTTTTAGGTGAAATGACTCGTCCATATCGGCTAAGAAAAGGCCGAATTGATCGGGTGAACTCCAGCATCTGTACAGGATCAGCCTCCTTGGGTTGATACATCATTTGGTGATAATCAAAATTATCCGGCAAAGCAGGAGCCTCATCTTTCGAAGCATGGATTAATGGAGTCGGTGTATAGCGAATATCTCGAGCATTCACCACCATATAACCATCATCTTCGGTTAGAGGAATTCTGGTATAACCATTCAAATTGAGTATTTTGGACATGATCGAGTCTGCATTATTCTCGTTAAGAGTAAACTCATCTGTCATACTTACTGATCCTTTGAGCTTCTCTGTGTAGACATAAGACTTACCAGTCAACTTACTTACAATTTTTATGCATGAATCAATATCATTACAACTTGATCCTTTAGCAGCATAGGCGGTGTTAAAAGCTAAAAGAGTGAAGAGAAATAAGGGCAACATTTTGTTCATTGAACCTCCATAAAAAGTCTGAGTTGTGCTTAGGATAGAGAATTTTTATGTCAGGCCTGTCAGTCCGCAGTTAAAAAGTCGCAAAAAGACGGCCCATTTGTTCCATTCTAGAACGCTCATATGCTGAATATTGTTTCAAATCTGGAATATCTCCTCTTCAGATAAACTAAAGATTTGACATGTTTTCAGCACACTAACTCGACGCGTCATCAATAAAGTACATACCCCCTTGAAGAGCTGGCCTTGGCTTGGTATTTGCAACTGTTCAGTGCTTTAGCACTGAATCAAGGAGAAATTTAATGGGAAAGATGAATCTCTTAGTCGCACTACTGACTGGGCTTGGCCTTTACTCTGAAGCCAATGCTCGTTGTTTTGCCAACACACTCAATCAAAATGAAACCACTGACCTAACCAATGTATTGGCCGTCGAGTGGGGTTCCACTGTGAACTGTCCTGATACACTGGTAACAATGACTCCAGAAAGAAAAAGAGAGTTGATCATCAACCTTCTAGAGGAACTAAATATGGATTCTCATTATGAGAATTCAGAATATGTTAACTCTCTAAATGATGATTCTTTGAATCTTCTTTATATGGGTATTGACCAAGGACTAGAGCTTAACGGTACATTCACTCTTAGAGATAGAATCAACATCATCAATAACAATGATAATGCTGAAGGAAGAATTGAAAGAGCAATGCGAGCTGTTGCTGCCACCATGAGTGCAGAAACAAACGCTATTGAATCAAGTGTTCGAAGAGCGATGAGAGCTGTTGCTGCTACCATGTCTGCAGATACTGAAGAAGACAATGAAGGTGGAATCTCAAGGGCCGACAGGGCCGTTGCTGCAACTATGATCAAATAGGCATTTCATGAAACGCTTGGAAATGCTTCACATTATGCCCGGTGACTACTGTAACCTTAGCTGTAGTCACTGCGGAACTCTTTCAGGCCCGAAAGGTACAATGAAGCTTGGGCCTCAGGAGCTGATCGAAATTGATCGTGCGATAAGAGAATATCTACCTGAAAAACTTCTCTTTACTGGAGGGGAACCAACTTTTTACATCGAATTAATCAATCAAATCATCGACTTCTATCCTAAGGATGTGGAATTTGGCGTTCAATTCACGACAAATGGACATTATGCAAAGTCAGAAGAAGAAATCGAGAAATACCTTGGTGCAGTAAAGAAGCTGGATGAAGTCCAAATTTCTTATGATAAATTCCATGGAAGCAGACTAAATCTTGAAGATCTTAAAAGAATCAAAGATTGGTGCTCGAAAAAAGGAATCAAAGTAAACATTTCAATGTGCATCTCCTCTCCTTTGGAATTGATTGAAGCCAAAAAGACCGCCTCTGAGAGTGGAATCAAACTTTCCTACCAGCCTGTTGAAGGAAGTGGACGTGCAAAAGAAATGAAACGTGAATACAAATACTATCACTTTGAAGAAGAAGTAAAAGAGAAGAGCTGCCCTAATGCTGGTTCGATAAGTTATATCTGTGGAAAAGGCTTTAGCATCTGTTGTTCAAGCTTGATGTTCAACATGGATAATAAAGATTTTTACAAAAACGACATGTCCAGCTACTTGAGTTCAGATTTTCATAAAAAAATGACAACCCAGACTTTCAAGGAAATGATGAATTCAGAATTACCTGAAGAAATGGATCCCAGGCTTTCAAGTCCTTGCAACTTTTGCGAGTATATTCACTCATGAAAATTGCTCACGAAAATGAACATTTAGCCTCATACATCATCGATTCATTCTGGGAGATCAATAATGAGATTTTAAATGATTTTTATCAAGATGAAGAAAAGCGCCATATCGCTTTTTTCAGCGAAGAAAATCAATTTAAAAATCTAGATCATTTAAAGAAGACAATCGATAAAGAAAAGTATTTTATTCAGACTGGTTTTCAAAAATTAAACCCTTCCCCGATAGGAAAACCTAATAGCGAAGTCAAATCTAAAACCTTTGTATCCAAAGATGAGATGGTAAAACTAAGTCTTCAAACTTTAGAGGACTTTTTTTCAAAAGAATGGGAAGGATATGTTTCTGACTCAATGATTGAAGAGTATAAATATTACTTTCAAAATGTTTTCACTCCAGAACAAAGTCTAGGGGTATGGAAGAGTGACAACTTGATTGGATTGACAAACCTCTTCCCTTCACAGGATGGACTTGGAAGAGATATCACTCAGATGGGCTGGGGATGGGTTTCACCTGATTTAGATAAAGACCTAAGAGAAGCTGTTCATTATGAGATGACGAAATTCTACTCTCAAACTCCAGGTCGTTATCAAGCAGGAACGCATATCTTCAATGAAAGATCTCAAAAATTTCTAAACAAAATTGGCTATGAGTGCGTATGTGTACATATCTTAAAAAAATAATTCTGCCATTAGTGCTTGTTTTTGTATCCTCTTGTGTAAGCAAGAGAGATCAAACTTGGAATGCACTGGTTCTTGGCCTACCTGAGCAGTTAGGTGTTGGTGCTGCTAATGTCAACATGGGTCTTTACGTTATTAAACAAACCCATGAACCCATATTTAGAATAGACAAATATGGCCAGTTCTATTCCCAAATATTGAAGAATTGGGAAAGGAATAGAGACTATAGCAGACTTACTTTTTGCCCTAATGAACAATTAAGTTTTGATTCATCAACTTCATTTGATTCCCAGTATCTCAAATCATTTATCGATGACTACTCTTCCAAAATGAATCTCTCTGTAGATTCTAAAATTGTTGAGAATTGTCTCGTCAGTAATATCGCCAGTGATGGCAAAAGATTTCTCACGGGCTTGACCAAATACGAGAACTCCCCCACCAAAAAAGTTGAAAACAAGAATTATGAGTATGGACTAGGTAAGTTTGAGGTCAGTGAATTCAACAAAAAAGAACTTATTATGTTGAGGAAAGAAAGAACCTCAATTGGTTATAGCAAAATTGTTTTCAAAACATATGAAGGTCCAGAAGATCTAGCTCTCAAAGATAAGAACTTCGAAGACTTTAATCGGGTTTTTGTTACTGACATCCCTGATTGGGTTCAAAAAGAATTTAAATCATTTGATGTTCAATTGCTTCAATCAGTAAATCTTGTTTTAAATATTCAAGATGAAAAAGCGAGAAAGAGACTATTTAATTGCATTGATGTGGACAAATTCAGAAGAGCTTTTGCTTTTGGTCAGACTAAGTTTTCTGAAATTAATAATATACTTCCTGTAGGAGTACTTGGTGGGGTATCAAAACGAGTAGAACAAAATTGCTCGATTCCAGATGAATCCATTTCTTATCCCTTTTATAACTGGAAAGTAGATAACTTCGATAGTTTAAAACAGTATTTTGACCAGTTAAAAAAACAAAACATTCACCTCAGCCTTGAAAACCACAGCCTCGATGATTTTGTTTCATCGGTATTCAAGCAACCGCATCCTTATAAAATCACCGTTATGGCCTTTGACGCTACAATTGGATCACATGAGCCTTTTTTTACTCATTTGGTGAATACAAACCAAGCAGTTATTGATTCTCCATTGACTGAAGCCTCACCTCTTTTAGAGAACCTTCTCAAAGAGACAAATGAAACGAAAAAAGAAATTCTGGTTGAACAGATCCTTACGATTCTTAAGAAGTCTTATTATATTCTTCCGCTTTATCAAGAACAACGCTCCTTTTATTATCCAAAGAGGATCAAGGATATCAACTTAGGGAATAACTTCCTTGAGTTTCCTGAAATTGGAGAATTGAAAATTGAGTAACTTTAGAATGTTTCACTCATTTTTCCTTCGGAACATTGGCAGAAATTTATTTCTGTTTTTTTCTTTTGTCTTTTTATGGCACATGATTGGAATCTTTTCTGAAATTAGCCATCAAAAAGACAAAGCGAATGTCTACTTGAAAGAAAACAGTGTAAAAATAGAAGAGTTCATCATCAAGAATAATGTTATAGAACTAACAAACACACTTAAAGCCCTTTCATCAAATACTGCTTATAAAGTTGATCTCGCTTACAAAAATGAAAAGTCTGACAATGTTAAGATCGTTCTCGGCGATATCTCATCCAAGGCCAGGTTAAGTAGGACCAGCTGGTACCCAATCAATGTCAACAATTTCAAAATTGCTGATGTCTATATTCATCAGGATATTGGAAAATTGAATTATGTCATTTTTAAGAAAAATATTTTCTTTTATTTCTACTTGGCACTTTTTCTGACTTTT
>SBGE01000073.1 GCA_006226755.1 Deltaproteobacteria bacterium
AAATAGTGATTAGCGTAATAATAGTTATAGTTAAAGGTTTAGCCTTGACTAGTTTTTGACTAGTCGAAAACTCTTCATTCAAAACCTAATCTGAGCTATTATTAGAGCTATGAAAACTCTATTGTTCTTAACTTTAGTCCTTCCTTGTATCACTTTTGCAGAAGAAGCAAAGACCTATCTTCAAACCGGTGTGATCTTCATGGGTAGAAACTTTGAAGAGGCCACTGCATCAAACACTAATGACGGTATCGAGTCTCTAGAAGGTGGCTTCTCTTTAGGAACAGGACATAGGTTCACACACAACTTTGCAGTAGAAGCTGAATTTATTCAGTCCATGGGATTTGAAGTTCAAAATGCTGGTAGAACAGGCGAAATCAGTATGTATGCCTTAACCATTGCACCTGTCTACATCTTCAAGCCATCATTCCTTCCAGAGCAGATGGAATTATTTGCAAAATTTCGCATCGGATATACCAAAATGCAGGGAACAGATATTCTTGGCAATAATGGCAAAGAAGACTCTATAACTGGAGGAATGGGTTTTGGTGTTACTTACAAGTTCAATGAAAACTGGAGTGGTCTGATCGACCTCGGCGGACTTTGGGCCGACGATGATATCGAAGATTATGACTTTCATCCCTGGCAAGTTGGTATCCGTTTCCATTTCTAATTTCTTAGACTATCTTTAAATTACTTGCTCTTCTTCAAAGAGTTCAATTCTAACCTAATTCCATCCATCTAAGGTTTAATATCGATTAATGAGAAGTGAAGTACTTACGAGACAGGTGCTTAATTCGCCATATACTTAATAGAGAAGATGTCTTGTTTGAAAAAGCTTAAGAATGAATTAGTAGAAGGACCTCTCAAGAATAGAAAGGCCCTTGGAAAACTTTTATAATTAGTTACAAAGAGCAGTGTAGACATCAGAGTTGTAGTATTCTCCGCGGTATCCATACTCAGCAGCAAGTCCTACAGACTTTGAGAACCTTGGCTTCTCATGCATTTGAACACAGTTTGTTCTGTGAGCATTCAGTCTGATGAGGTGACCTACTTCGTGAGCAATAACACCAACATATTTACTCATCACACTGACACCCCAGTTGTCGGCAGCTCTTTGAAGGTTGTTTGTACAAAGAGTGATCTTCTTTTGAGCGAATACAGGAACGACTTGTCCAAGAAGCATACCGGTATCACCTGGCTCAACTTTGCACTTATTTCTGTCATTGGCACAAACAAACTTGAGGTCTTTGTTAAGTTTATTTTTGAACTTGGTGCGGGTATCCCCAGGCCAGTCCATCAATTTGTTACGACCCATTCTGGCATCAAGTGTACTCATGTTGTTTTTGAGCCA
Source organism: Deltaproteobacteria bacterium (assembly GCA_006226755.1). GTDB lineage: Bacteria > Bdellovibrionota > Bacteriovoracia > Bacteriovoracales > Bacteriovoracaceae > M0603. The sequence goes on from SBGE01000073.1 coordinate 1,352, forward strand.
TCTTAATGAATCCTTAATTTTAGTCTTTTCGTGTGATTTACAGTCTTTAAACGTTACTGTACCGGCCATTGCACTGTTTAAAGATAGAATAAAAAATAATGTAATGATTAGTTTCATGAGATCTCCTTAGATTTACTGGAGTCTCTTTCTCTAATGTTCTTTATTTAGTCAATATATTCTCTTTCATGTTTTCTGCGTCAACTTGCTATAAAATAGATAAAGTCTTTAAATAGGAGTTTTTATGCGGTTTTGGTTGATCCCATTAACTTTCGTTTTATTAGTTGGCTGTGGATCTGAAACAAAAAGAAAAATCACAGATCCAAGAGATACTGGAAACAAATGGGAAAAAACTGAGAACTCAGCAGTCTTTGTTAATCAATTCATTACGCGTTTTTGGAACAAGTCCTACAATGAGCTTTTTTCGAATGGGGAGAAGCAAGTCATTCTTACACCACATTCAAAATATAAACTTTATCGAGGTGAACCAAAGCACTACTGTAAAAGTGAATCTTATATGTTGGACGGTGACCCTGTGCCTCTTCTTCATGTTAGGAAAGGATTATATGGAAAAGCGATTGGTGGTGTGTGGTTTGGCTTTTCCCATAATTGTAATGACTATTTCAGTACTCCTCAACTTATGTGGAGACATACTCGCTATACAAAAATCCATGACGGAGCTATTTTTGTAAATGATGCTGATACTTTGAAAAAGATGTTAGTTGATGCGGGAGTTCCTCTTTTCTTTTGTCATGAAGGAGCAAGTGATAGGCATAGAATAGGGTATTACAATTCACATATTTCTGACTCTGATGGAATGAAGTCGTTCCGCTGTGTTCTCTCTGCCCAACTTTCTGAGGGCAAAGGGAGTATTAATTACAATACTATGGATTCAACCATTCTTGAGTTTATGGTGGATTTTGGTGTTTTTTCTCGTTTTAGAATCAGCGGTTTGGATTTAACCGATTCTGAAAAGAACTTAAGTTTTAGAGAAGTTTTTAGGAGAAGGTTTACTGAAAAGAAATATCTCCAAGACTTAGAAAAGATGATTGCTTTCCTTGAACAAAGAGATTTCGTGAATGCTCAAAAAAACTTCGCTGAATCAAAATCTCTTAATCGTGAAACACGTGCTTATCAACGTAACCTTGAGAAAGGAACTTGGAGTCGTATTCTTAAAAATGCTGCCAATAGTATGGAACAGAGTCGTCAAGAGCAGCAAATGTATGATCGCAAAAGACAAAAAGTTTATAGTGACATCCTCGATTATAAGAATCGATGGTCCGGTGGCGGCTCTTCAAGAAAATCTAAAAAAAGAATATCAGGCAGCGTCGAACCAGTTGAAACAAAGTCCGGAGGAATGCCTGTTATCAGTAGTGAAAAGAAAGAAGGAACAACTATTGAAGCTGAGGACTGTGAGTCGCCCGGGATTGGAGCGAAAGGTGCTGAGAATATGAATGCTGGTCCTTATTCACCAAGTGGAAAGAAGTGGTGTGGTTACTCACACTATATGGGAACTTTGGAAAGGGCCAAGGCAAAGAAGGCACCAAAATGTTCACCTGTTCCTAAGGATCATTGTCCTAGTGAAGGTTGGGGGCGTGATCATTGTCGAACATCTGCGAAAACAGATCCCAGAAGTGGTTGTGGACGTGGGGTTTAAGTCGTGAAAAAAATCATAGAGTTCAATTCTAACTTAATTCCATTCATCTAAGGTTTAATATTGATTAAAGACAAGAGAAATGTTTGAGAAGTAGGGGCTTCACTCGTCCTATACTTCACTCGGCGCTTTTTAAATCTTCAAAGTCTTTATTGATAGAATCAGCTAGCTTCTGAGACCATTGTCTCCAAGTTTTTGCTCGATTAGATTTTTAAAAATTGTAAATTCGTCTTCAGTGAGTTCTTTGGGAATGCGAAATTTTTTTATCTCTCGAATCAATCTTCCAGTGTTATCAATTTCATCAGCTGGAGCACTAAGACTTGAGACTGATAACTGTTTAACTTTCTTTGGAACTTTTACAAGATCTGTTTGATTTTTCAATCCAGCATAATAGGCCTGAATGATTTCTTTAAACTCATCTTTTTTTAATTTTTTATTATTCAAGCACAGACCTGATAAATATCTTAAGACGTCAGCAAAGCGGGGCAGTGACTCAAGTCTTCTCTCATTGAATTAAATTCACTCATCCTCATGCGAGAATGAGTGAAAAATTACAAGAGTTTAATCAGCTCTTCAGTGAAACGTGTCGCATCTTCACTCGAAAGGTGTGACCATTCTGGACAGGTGAAATTTGAAAGGGTCGGATGATCTTCAAAATGAAAACTCTTATCAGCACCTGTTTCATTTGCGATACGATCCCAAAATGCTTGTCTCGGAGCAAACTTGTTTTCAAGTTCTCTAACTTTTTCCGTTGAAGGATATCTGACAAGAATAACTTTTCCTCCTCGAGACTGAATCTTTTGAATATTACTTTTTGCTTTTTCCAAAGTCTTATTCATGTGATCTGCGAAAATCTTTTGAAATTGTTCTGGAGTAAAAATTGGTGGTGGCGGCGGTGGAGTAAAAAGAGGTATCCAGCCTTGTTGAATTCTATTCAAAAGTTGACTCTCAAATCCTTTTCTCAAATAGAAATTGCCTTCTCTTCTTTCATCTAAAGACATGAAATAGGGAGGAATCTTTGGTCCTATTTGAGCACCCTGCCTATTTTGAATAGGCAAGTTTTCCAGCATTTTTTGAAGAGGGATATCTTCTTGTTCTATGAAGGCCAGGTTCTTATCAAGCAACATGCCAAGGGAGTGTGAAATTTTCTGGGCCGGGGAAAAGTTCTTAAAATGCTTAATATTACCAGTCGGAAGATCAACAGGCATACCTTCTGGAACAAAGAAAAGAGGAGGTGTGATACCTAAAATTAAGGTTCCTGAAAATTGAGACTCATTGGCAAGATGATCTAAATAAAGACTTGGATTGGTTCCAACAGTTGCAAGTTGAAGGGGGGTCTCATTGTACTTGTTTTCCCATACATCGAGATCAAAACCAAACAAAATTCTTGAAGAGCCGATGATAACGGTTCTTTTAGGATTCTTGTCGACTTTTCCTCTGTTGATCGCCCAAAGATCTTTATTGTCATTAAGTGTTGGTTTATAGCCCTGGCTTCGCCAGTAAGCTTCCCAACCAAAGGTCAAAAGAAGAGTTATCAGAAGAGAACTAAGAGCAAGTTTACCCCAAGGTTGGCTTGGAATGACTCTTTCAATCGAATTAGAACTGGAAATAGATGAACGCATTATTTCCTCCTTGTGTAATGATGAGTGCAAAAACCATAAAGGACCAGAAGGCTACCACGAGGGGCTTTGGTAATTTTTCAACAAAGTATTCGATTTTGTTTTCCCTCATGAACCAATGAGACATGACCAAAGCGAAGATAACGATCACAACCTTATATATTTCAATTGTTGGAAGGATCATCGCTCCATCTTTGATTATCCCAAACATCGCCAAGAATGAAAGCATGACTTTTTCAAAAGTGTTTGATCTGAAAAAGACCCATGAGATGACAACGAAAAAGAATGTGATGAGTCTTACGAATATTCTTTTAGGTCGAGTTTCAGTCATATTGATATTAGGGAAGATGCTCTTTAAGGAATGTTCGATTATAAGGTAAACACCATGTAGTGCTCCCCATGCAACAAAGGTCCAGCTCGCACCGTGCCAAAGACCACCAAGAAGCATTGTGAACATCAGGTTTATTGCTGTTCTTGCTGCCCCAACTCTATTTCCACCAAGACTGATGTAAAGGTAGTCTCTTAGCCAGCTCGATAAAGAGATGTGCCATCTTTGCCAAAAATTAGAGAACCCCATCGCCGCATAAGGAAATCTAAAGTTATCAGGAATGACAAATCCTAAACATAAAGCAGCACCAATGGCACAGGTCGAATAGCCAGCAAAATCAAAAAAGATTTGTCCTGTAAAAGCGAGTGTACCGATCCAAGTATCAAGAGGGGCCAGTGGACCTTTGGACCAACCAAAGACAGCATCAGCTGCTGGAGCAAGAAAAACATCGGCAAGAACAACCTTTTGAAAGAGTCCCAATGTCATAAAGTAGAGACCCCAGCCAAACTGGTTGGTATTGGCCTTTTTTGGTGATTCACATTGGGGAATGAAGTCTACTGCTCTAACAATAGGTCCAGCAACCAATTGAGGGAAGAATGTGACGTAGAGAGCGAAATCTAAAAAAGACTTAGAAGGTTTTAAGTCGCCTCGATACACATCGATTGTATAGCTTAGAGTCTGAAACGTATAAAAAGAGATACCAACTGGTAGGATGATGTCTAGAGGCGCCCATTGGACACTCATACCTGCGAGGTTGAGTAGGCCTGTAAAGGACTCCAGTGCAAAATTTCCATATTTAAAGAAGGCCAAAAAACCGAGGTTCACTACAAGACTTACGCAAAGCCAAAACTTTTTTTGGCTTTTTTCTGCGCTTTGTTCAATCTTCTTGGCCGCAATCCAGTCGACCACCGTTGAAAACCATAGAAGCAAGACAAATGGAGGATTCCAGGCGGCGTAAAACAGATAACTTCCTATCAACAGAATGGATTTCTGTTTTTTCCAGTCTTTAACTGTGTAATAGAGAAGCACAATGAGTGAGAAAAAAATCACAAAGATGAGTGAGTTAAAAAGCATAAATTAACCTAGTATGGAAATTAGTTAACAAATTATGTTTTAATTCATTCAAATTGAGAAGAAATTAATGATCTACATTAGCAAGTTGATCTTTCTAACATAATTGGCACTTTGCGTACATGAATAAGGATTTCTGTGATAAGAAACGTTCATGAAGATCTATATCGATGCCGATGCCTGCCCAAAGCCAGTTAAAGAAGCTGTTTTTAAAGCAGGGTCCAGGCTCCAAATTCATGTCATTCTTGTGGCCAATAGCCATATGTGGATCCCTTCTTCTCCTTTGATATCTCTAGTTCAAGTTGAGAAAGGAGCAGACGTAGCCGACTTTTACATTGTTGATCATGTTGAAGTTGGGGATTTGGTCATTACCGCAGATATTCCCCTCGCTGATTTGATTGTGAAAAAGAATGTTACTGCTATTAATCCTCGTGGAGAGGTGTATACTGAAGAAAACATCGGTGAAAGGCTGTCCATGAGAGACTTTATGAAAGAACTTAGAGACGGAGGCGGACTGGTGACTGGTGGACCTGCCCCTTATAGCGATAAAGATCGTATCAATTTCACCAATTCCCTAAATAAAATTCTAACTAAATTGGCTTTATGACAAAAACCTTTAAACAATTCAAACTCTTACCTGAAATCCTTCGAGCTCTTGAAAAGAAGGGATATGAAACACCAACCCCCATTCAGGCCCAGTCCATTCCTATTTTAATGGAAGGTCATGACCTTATCGGAATTGCCCAAACAGGGACCGGAAAGACGGCTTCATTTCTCTTACCTATAATTCATTTGCTTGCTAGGTATAAAAAGAAGGTAAAGCCCGCTAGAGTTCGTGCCTTGATTCTCACTCCGACTAGAGAATTGGCCTCCCAAATTGAGGAAAATCTCAAGCTTTATGGAAAGGGGTTGGCCCTTTCAAGTGCTGTTGTTTTTGGTGGAGTCAGTAGTAAGCCGCAGATCAAAAACATGCAAAAAGGAGTACAGGTCTTGATTGCAACACCTGGACGTCTTTTGGATTTAATGCATGAAGGGCATGTCATCTATGACCAATTAGAGTTTTTTGTTTTGGATGAAGCCGATAGAATGTTGGATATGGGTTTCATTAATGACATCAAAAAAATCATAAAAGTGTTACCAGATAGAAAACAGACCGTTCTTTTTTCTGCAACCATGTCAAAAGAGATTGAAAAGATTGCTGATGGAATACTCCATGAACCAAAAAAAGTGGAAGTCACACCTCAAGCAACGACAGTTGAAAAAATTGAGCAATCTCTGGTTTATGTCGAAAAGAAAAAGAAACCGCTTCTTTTGAAAGAAATTGTTCATGAACGAAAGATTAAATCAGCATTGGTTTTCTCCCGCACAAAACACGGATGTGATCGAATAGTCAAAAATCTTGAAAAGTTTAAGATAACGGCTGCATCCATTCATGGAAATAAGTCTCAAACGGCTCGAGAAACAGCACTGCGTGAATTTAAAAATGGAAAAGTTCAAATCCTGGTGGCCACAGATATTGCTGCTCGTGGAATTGATATTCCTGAAGTCGAATATGTATTTAATTACGACATTCCAAATGATCCTGCCAATTATGTCCATCGAATTGGGCGAACTGCGAGGGCAGGGAAATCTGGTATGGCCATCGCATTTTGCGATAAAGAAGAAGAAAATCATCTTAAAGCCGTTGAAAAAACTATCAAAAGTAAAATCCCTCTAGATAAAAGACTTACTGACTTCGCTAGAACACTCAAGCTTCCAGAAGCTGAGAAAGGAAATCAATCTCAAGGAGATTCGAGAGCAAGGGGACCGAAAGCTAGAGATCCTAGATCAAGAAAAAAGAGATTCAAGAAAAAGAAAACATAAGAAGTTCATGCTTCTTAATTTGAAGTTGTGTTCTAGTGCTATTATTGATATCCGTAGGTCATGAAAAAAGAAATCAACTATTTCAGAGTATTATGGAAATCAGCACTTCTGGTTGTTTCTCTTTATGTCTGGTATCTCTCTTACCAAGCATTCACAGGTAAATAAAAGACTTACTTTTGACGATTGAGAATAGTGAGACTGTCGGTATGCTTTGCAATAGTACTTCTTGGAATAAGATCGTATCCATCTTCAGTACATGGGTGAATCTTAGTACGTTTACAGCGATTTTCTCCCCATGAATTCCTAATAATGAAATTACAAGATTGATTCTCTTCACTCCAGACTTGGCCAACGATGGCACTACTGTGGAGTTCTTTCTTTTTGGGACGTTTGGCATATTCATCTACTTCGAGAGGAGTCACCGCCCAGATATCTGGGTCATGAGTGAATTCTACCGGATCACCTTTCGAGAGGGCGAGATCCACGAAACCAGCAATTCTATGAGTTCGGGTGTTAGGGGTGTAAGATCTGAAATCGTATTTGTAGAAAGATCCATCTGTTATAGTATCTCTTTTTCCTTTGCAGGTCTTATTAATGAGTTCCAATGTGACAGAATTGGGGTCAGCACCTCTTATGATTCCAGCGATAGTATTTTGATCAATTCCAGGGAAAAGCTCTTTGAAAGTAGGGCCAATAGCTGCTAGACAACTTCTTAAAAAGAGTTCTTCCTCCGTAGAGATATTATCGTTTTGAATATTTGTAACTTCTGCCTCTATTTGTTTTAGTAATCTATAAAGCTTGTCAGTATGTTCATCAGAATTTGTGTAACTGAGTTTTTTTGAGAGAACATCTTCAGAGCAAAAACCTTTGTTTAAACTTCTATTACCGGCCCAAACTGGCCAGCCACCATTTTCATCAACAAGAGACTTATTGATCGGCAGCAACTCTTGGGCCCTTTCTTCATTAAAATGATTTAAGGCAACATCAACGGCACTGACATTTTTTCCAAGATAGAATCCAGCGAGGTCGGCCATAGAATAAGCAAAGCACCAACCTTGATTCCCTTGATTTCGAATCTTAGGAAACTTTTTTCTGAGATCAACAGGAGAGCATTTCTCTTTGACTTGTTCTTTCACTCTCGAGAAGAGTTCTACATCAGTAACACTTTTATTTAGTTCTTTATTCAACCTTTTAAACTCTTCAAAATTAGTAAAGTTTTCATCGAGATTCATTTGTCTTTGAATTCGTTCATAGTCCCTTTCCTTACTGCCTAGTAAATGATTTCTAAAAAACTCGTCTAAGTGACCTTTCGAATAAGGGATGTTTTCTTTAGGGCAGCTCGATAATTTGTTTTTGAATTTTTCTATATGATTGTCGATTCTAATCTTGTCATAATTTTTTTCTATAAATTCATAGTCAAGAATCATGATTTCGCGACTACAGGGGTCAGATTTGAACTCCTGCCCGTGAATAGTTACTAGCGCCATCACTTTTAGAATGGGAAAAAATAGAAGGGAAATAAATACAAATTTTTTCACTAGCTTAATAACCCTGTGGAATAAGATCCTTATCGGAATAACGGAGTGTTCATTATAACATTCTGCTAAGTGCTTGAAATCTTGTGCATCTCTTCAATATGAAGTACTATCATTCGAGAAGTTAGGAATAACCTATATTTCGATATGTTTTCTGATAGAGCTGGTGAAACCCAATAATGATTAAAAAAATTCTCCTCGTCATAACTTCTACTTTTTTTTCACTTTTGATAATTGAAGGTATTGCCAGAATATTTGTTCATCCCAATTACTCAAAAATGGATTACCAGTATCAAATTGATGAGGAGCTTATTTATAAGCACCGGCCCTACTTTAAAGGCTTGTGGAAAACAAAAGAATTCACAGAAGTTATCGAATTGAACTCTAAAGGATATCGTAATCCAGAAAATTCACCAGATAAGAAGAAGGTTCTTTTTCTTGGAGACTCAATGGTATTCGGACACGGAGTGAACTTTGAAAAAACATTTGCGCATCTTGTTTCAGAAAAGATCAAAGATCATGAAATGATTAACTCTGCAGTGAAAGGTTATGGGTTGGATCAGAGTTACATGTTATTTGATAAATTGCTGAAGGAAGAAAATGTTTCCAAAATCTATGTCGGGATACACCTTAATGATGTCTATGACAGCTTTGTCAAAAGAAGGTTTGAGTTTAATGGAAAACATTTAGTTCTTATAAAGAATAAGTATGTCGTCTATGCGAAGCTCTTTATTGGATATTATAAGAGTATACATAAATACTTTTCTTCGAGATCTTTGCAGTATGTTTTTTCAAAATATCTTGAAATCAGAGTCGCAGATGAATCAGAAAAGTTTTTCAATGCAACTGAACAGAAGGTCAAGTTATTTGAAATCGTAAAGCAAATGATTCAAAAAGCTAAGGATTCTCAAGTTGAAATTAAATTTGTTCTTATGCCTCTTTATGAGAGTAGTGAAGAAAAATATGCTTGGCTTACTCAAAATATTGATGCTTCTTTCTTTATTCTCCCCGAAGGATTCTCCAAACAGGATTTTCTCTCAGACCAGATTCATCTTAATGAAGCTGGTCATGAAAAAATGAAAAACTTGATTCTTGGTAAAAAAAATTAAAGATTGGTACTGAGAGTAACTGTAACCACATCATTATGAATCCCGGCGATTTGATTAGAAATAGTTCCAATTGTGATTTGACCGGTATATCTATTTCCTCCTGGAGGAGTAGGAGCGATTCCTGACACTGCTAGCACTGGTGTTGTTGAACTACCTTGGAGATTAATAGGGCCTCCATTTATCGTTAGTGTATAATCGACAAAGCTATTGGTACTAAGATGTTTCATCTTTCCATCGTTAAGTGAACTGAAATAGACATCATAATCATTATTACTCATCACAGTCATATCAAAATTATGAATTTTACCAGTGGTCAAAGTTCCAAAGTTTACATTCCTTGGTCCCGCGTTGGGGTCATGTGGAGCTCCAGGATTGACCAATGACAAACTCGCTGTTGAATTGACAAGATACTGATAGGTGACAGACGTTGAACTTTCGAGAGTATAGGAACCGTTGTACGTCCCTTTGTAGATTTTAAGAATCAAATTGTCTTGGTAAATGCCAGGTGGTTCGTTTCCTGAAAGAGTTCCTATTGAAACATAATAATCAGCTTTATCTTTTGTCTTTCCTTTGTCTGTAAAAGAGCCAATGATGGTTTCTACTGGAGATGTGATTTCTGGAATGTCTTTTAAAATATCAGAGTAACCATTATTGCTATACGTGTTGAAAGGAATGGAGAAACTTCCATTGTAGATTGCTCTATCCCAGTTCGAACTCTGACCTTTCGAGATCGCAATGAAATAATCACAGGCTTCATCGTTGTTTGCCCTTTCGATATCAATCTTTTGTTTGGATTGCGGGCTGGCATTGAGATCAATCAACGTTCTTTTTGGGATGATAGACAAAGTTCCACAGGCTAGAATCTCTATCGAGTAGAGGAGGGTGGTCATGACAATGATTATTCTACTTCGCACCACTGACCTCCAGTTCAACTTTGCCTAAATTAATATAGCCATTCTTGGCCTTGATCTCAAGGGTGTTTGATTTACCAACTTCTCCATCTAGTACTATCACGTACTTGCCAGGTTTTACTTGGTCGATAAAGAATTTTCCAGACCGAGTGGTGAAGAACCTTCCGACTTCAACACCTTTGTCTGTGATCAGGCTTCCAGTCGCCAGCGAAATTGGTTTCCCTCCACTAAAAAGTAGTTCGCCTCGAAGTGAAACTGATTTTTCTATACTCAACGGAACCAATACTCCGCTCATGAATTCTGGGAATACAGTGAAATTTTCAAAGGGAAGGCTGGTTCCTGGTTCAAGTTCTTCTGTACTGAGCTGCATTCGATGGGTGTAATAAGCTTGAAGATTGGTGACAACTCCAGGGCTGAATTTGTTAAGCTCTCCTGCTCTGGTTTCACCATTGTCATTAATGGCAACTTGAACATCATCGTTATTGTTTTCATCGTGAAGGATCATGAAGGATTCATACACTGGTCTCGAGATCCCCATAATTCCTGACGACCATACCAAGGCCGTACCAAAGCCGACTCTTGTTTGATGATCAATCTGAGTAGAATGTAATTCATCTTGAGTGGAGTGATCGAAAGTGACTTCTGCTCTCTGGTTTCTGTATTCTCCTTGAACATTAACAAGTGAGTCTGTTGGAGTTCTTCCTATGTTGATACTGGATTTGTATTCATCAAGTCCTGAATTATGGTGATGATTGAATCTTGTATTAAAAGACTTTTGGGCAGAGTCATAATTAGTAAAATTTTGAAGTCTTCCATCTTCAGAACTCCAAGAAAGAGTAAGAAGCACTCTCTTTTCTGCATCACCAGAAAATTCGTTAGAAAAATGAATTCCGGCCTGCCACAGTCGCTTGAACCTTCGAAAGAGACTCGCCCTCGCCACCGTTGAGTCTTTTCCAATCCGAAGATCATTGAAGGTGAGACCTATTCCTGAATTGAGATTCCACTTCATACGATAGTTGAGATAAGTATCAAAGCGATGGCTCAGATCGGTTTTGGTCCCATCGGGAAGAACAAAGCCTGGAGTATGGTGTTCATGTTGAAATCGAAGATTGAAGACTGTTCTTTTCCCGTCATACTGGTCCAGTGAACGAGCATCAAAACGACTGGCAAAACCTTTATGACCATCTTTTTCATGTGACAAGGCCGGTGTGAGTTGCAGAAAACTCAACCAGTTGACCCAAAGACCTTCTAGTCCCAGGAGTTGACGTTTTTGTCCTCCCTGGAAGTCCACACCAGCTGTCAACTCATTCATAAACCCGCGCCTGTAGTATCCAGTCACTTGAAGATCTTTAGTGTCATATTTTCGAATACTATTCTCAAATTTAGTAGGATAGGCGAGAGCTGCGTTGAACTCGGTTTGGTCTTTTGCCAGAAGCTCTTGATGGTAGAGTGTTGAGAGATTAATGAATTCCTTTTTACCTCTATCATCCGTGATTCTGATCATGACATCATTTTCCCCTGAGACAAAGGGATAGTTTGAAATATCTACTGGACCTGCTTGCAAGCGTTTTTTCTCGACAATATTTCCATTCACATAGATTTCAACCAATGAAGGACGTTTTAAAACAAGAGAGGTTTTCTCACTTGAGCGATTCCAAGTCATAGGTTTGTAATTTTCATCTTTGGTGAGAGAAAGTCCTGCTGAGGCCCTGCCGTTTTGAAATCCAGTGAAGGGGTGATTTAAATCTCCAGCAGTGAAGCGAAGATTTTTTTCAGAATCATCGATGATGAATCTCGTTTCATCTTTGACCCATTTATGTGATCGATTGTCTTGGTAATCAACAGATGCATCGATAATTAGACCTCTGAAATTATTTACAAATTGAAAATTTGAATTGGTATCAGACATTCGATAAGAATCTTTTGTTCCTGTAAAACTCTGAGCAGCATAGGTATTTAAATAGCCTGAATAGTTTGGAGTCGTAAAATGTCTGGCATCTTGCTGCAGGATTCTATAAGCGAGATCCATTTTTTGTTTTGATCTAACTTCTGTTGGAATGGAAAAAGTCAGAGTCAATGTCGACTCATCAAAACTCAACTCATATCCCAAATCGTTCAATTTCTTTTTGGAGACTACTGCTGATCCCAAGGTAATCGTTTCGAGATCCCTTGCCGAATCAGGTGAAAGTATTATCTTTGATAGTCTTACCAGGCCTTCTCTTTCGATGAGAAATTTATCTGGTTCAGTCGACGGGGAAATCCACCAGTATTCTGTTATTTTGCCATCAATTTTTACAGGGGCATTAAGGGCCTGCCTTCCAATGAATTCAGGCGGAAGGGCATGGGCCTTGAAACAGATCAAAGCTGACAGCAGGAAAAAACTGAGTGAACGAATATGGTAATTCATGTCTTCTATATACAATTTTACGAAAGCTTGATGGTTGAGCGTAGAAGGCAGAATTGATCATATGATATAATTCTAATTTCAATGAGTTAAAATGGAGTGGAATACAAAATCGAGGTTTCTATTTCTGGTTTTCACGCCGTCATTATTCAAGCTGTTTATCGATATTCTCAAGAATTCGATTTTCAAAAAAAAGTTCAAATTTGGATTACGATTTTCAACATATGTGCATTTTGGATAATTTACTGGCTAAATAAAAAAGTTTCGATTATCCCTCTCTTCATTTTTGGACTGATCCATGTTGGTTTATGGAGTACTCAAGTTATATTTACAGTGAGTATGTTGATCAAAAAAGATATGTTGGTTTTTGGCTCAAGGGCCAATCTAGAAAAATGGAAAACAAATTTCAAAATTCAGTTAATCGGAGTACTGATTCCGTTTATCACTTTCTCAGCCTTTATGATATTTTTCAAAAAATAAAAAAGGCCGCTAATGCGACCTTGAGCTTAATTCAATTTAGATTTAATTTCTTTTACAAACCTTCAATGACAAATGTCACTGTGTCTGAGTAGGCGCCAACTAGAGCTCCAGGAAAAGCTGTTACATCAACTTTGATATCTCTGGTGTTGGTGATTTTTGAGCCAGTTCCAGCTTCTGTTAAAACGGTAACTGGTGCTGCTTGAGTTCCAGGAGTTAGAGCTCCAACTGAACCATAAGAAATCTGATATGCCGTTTTTACGCTGGTATCATCACCGTTTTCTAAAAATCCGTTATTATCAGAATACATTTTGATTCTGTATCCGTTTAAGCTGTTTGATTCTTCATCTGCAGTACCTACTGATAATCCAGATTCACCATTAATGATGTCGAGAGTTGTTGCAGCGGCCTTGGCAGTTACTGTTAGAGTTGTGACTTCGGCCACCGTTCCTTCGAGGTAAAGAGTGTCTGAATCTGTAGCGGCTTGGGCCTTCAGACCAGCCAGAATGCTTAGTAAAATCAACAGTTTAGCAGCTTTCTTCATTCTAATTTCTCCTGAGGTGTGTTTTCGTATCCGAAATACCACGCCCAGTGTACTAAAAGTTGCTGCTGTGCACAATAATGAGCTTGACCTATGTAAGTATTACATCTTTGTAAAGAAAAGCTCTCGTTAAATTACTTAAGCGGCTTTCTTCTCTTCAAGTGAGCGAAGCTTGGTATTGAGTCCTTCGATGATTGAATTTGAACCTTTGAGTCTCTTAGTAATAAGCCTCGTCACATTCAAAACCATCAAAGCAAATACCTTGGGACGTTTGTGATAAAAAGAATAAAAATCTTCATAACTGATGATTAAGACATCACATCTTTCTTTGGCAACAATATCTGCTGTTCTTTCTGTTTCATTGATAAGAACCAGTTCTCCAAACAAATCTCCAGAACCAATATCAGTAATGAAGTGTCTGTGCCCGTCTTTATTTACATATATTCCGGCAGTGCCGGCCAGAAGAATGCAAATATCTGAAGAAGTATCGCCTTGATTGATAATGGCATCATTTTTCTCATAAGAAGCTACGACACAAGAAGAAAGGATTTCTTCTACTTCATTGTCGTATATTTCATGGAAAAGGGGACATCCTTTGACAAGTTCAGCTACTGACATAATCAGGCCCCTTCTTTAATCTCTTTATCATCTAGATGACTTTTTTCATGGTGTTGTTTAGCCATGTCTTCTCTAAGACCTTTTAGCTCTTCAAGAATTTTAGGCATCACATGTTTCATATCATGTTCAGCATTCTTGTCTCCATGAATGGAATGCCAAATATTTTCAAAACATTGACTGACTTTTTTGAAAGTTTTTTGTCTAAGACCTCTTACCGGTGCAATGGCATTAAGGAGAGTCGTTACCAGAGAGAAAAGAATCCCTGCAATAGAAGTCTTCATGGCATATGTCACAGCCAATACGAATTCTGTAAGAAGAGCGCCAGACCCTTCTAGGTTATTGAAGTCCATTTGTGCAATTTTTGGAAGTGCCATGGATATACCGATGAAAGTCCCAAAGATACCAAAGACAACAAAAAGACCTGGTAAAATGTCGATCAATCGCGAGATTGGACCAATTGGAAAAAATCCCAAAAGTTTGTTCCATTTATCTTCTTTTTCCATGATCCTTTCTGCCAGATCATTGAAGTTCGGAGGAAAATTTGATTTGAAACTGCTGTTTTCCTGTTTGATAGCAAGGAAAAATGCTCTTTCGCCACTTACATAGTCTCGAAGGGAAACGACATTTTTGGCACCGAGTTTCTCTGCCATTTGGTCATTCTTCTTTGATTGCTTAGAACGAACCGTACGAGTCGGTAGTTTATCCACTACTTGATTCAGAAGATTATCAAGATATTTGTCGACATCTTTAAGATGTTCAACTTCATCAGACTTTTGATTAATAATGACCTTTTCGATTTCACTGGTGAAAGTTGAAAAGTAATTATCTTCTTGAATTGAGGATCTCCAACTTGCCCATCTGAATGCAAGACCCGTGAAGAGCATAGCACCCATGAATTCGATGAGGTAATTAGAAAAAAAGTCAAAAACCATATTGAGTATCATGGCCTGTTCTCCTGAATGGTCTGGATTTTTTCCCAGACCTCTTTGTCGTCTTTCAGAGTAAAGGCAATCTCAACTCTTCTCGACAATTGGCAATCGTATTTTCCGCAATAATCTGGATGTGATTCTGGTAGTAAACTGGCAGGACCTCTGGCAGGGACAGGTTCAGAAAAACTCTTTCCTATGGCCTGTACTTTTCTTCTAAATGAAGGCTTGTGGGCAAATTTCCCAAATGAGTCACTGAAAATGAACTTCACAATCTCTCTTGCTCTATCTGAAGAGAGATCTAGGTTGAAATTGTAAGCTCTTTCAACTGTTGTGTCGTTTGGATCGACAAATTTTTGTCTGTGTCTAGGGGAGGCGTGACCAATGATGTTGATAGTATTGATCTTGTTGGCAATCTCTTTATCTTTAAATATCTCTTCAGCATAAAGTGGAATAATTTGCTTAAGAGTTTTCTTGGCCGTCTCTTTTAATTGAGCAGAGTTTCTCTCAAAAGTGAAAGAGTTATCCATTCTTAAAATTACTGAACCTGTTGTCGGGTCAACAGTAACATTAAGACCTTCTTTCGTTAGACGATCGGCAATCTTTTTCCCAATATGCTGTCGTAGAGTCTTTTGTTTTACCGCAATTTCTTTCGCCTCTTGTTTAGCTTTTTCTAGTGATGGAGTAGGGACGGGGGCTACTGGATTCGCACTCAGTTGGGCCTCAAGAAATCGTTGTTTACTAAGAAGGCTGGTGATCTTTTCTTCTTTTGCTTTATTCGCTTCTTCTAGTTGTTTGACTTTGTCATCTTCTTCTATCGGTAGCTCAACTAGTGAAGCTGGAGATCTGGAGTTATCTTGAGCAGATTTAAGTTTTTCAACTTCTGCCATCAACTGCTCTTTCTCCGATTTGTCTGATTCACATTTGTATTTGAATGAAACCATTTTTTCATTCATATCATTGATTTTATTTTGAAACTCTTCAACTTTTGAAGAAAGTTTAGACTTTTCAGCTTCACTTCCTTGAACATTATTCTGAAGAGCGGCTAGTCTATTTTCAAGTTCAGACTTCTCTCCATTAACTTTCCCAATTTGCTCTTGTAAACCTCTCAAATCTCCTTGAAGTTTTGTCCTCTCTTGCAATGTCTGATTATACTTATTCTGAAGATCTGAAATCTTTCTATTAAGAGAGTCCTTGTCAGAACCCATTTGACTGTTTTTATTTTGGGCTTCGGCAAGTTGAGCCTTCAGACTATTTTCTGAATCAGAAAGAGAGCGAATTTTTCCTTGCATGTCATTAACTTGACTTTTGAAATCTACAAGTTTCTGATCGAGTTCGTTGGCTCGGACTCTTTCTGTTTCATATTTTGATTTCATTCCTGCAAGGTTCTGCTTAAGTATGGTTTGCTGATTCTTTTGATCAGCAACTTCTGTCTCAAGGTTACCGATCTGACTTTTGAGAGTCTTGACCATTTCATTGAGAGCTTTATTCTTAACGAGTTGAGAAGAGTTTTTTCCTTCCACTCCAGTCAGCTCTTTCTTTAACTCTGCAATCTTTTCTTCTTTGTATGTAATCTGCTTTTGAAGACTATCAACATTGAATCCTAGATTGTTAATCTGTTTTTCTAGATTAAGATTGGTTGTCTGACTTTCGACCAATTTCTTTTGTAGGTTTTGATTTTGCTTCTTTCTTTCCTCAACCATATTGTTGAGTTGCTCATTCGTTACATTTAACTGACTGTTGACGTTCTTGGCCTCTGCCAGTTGCTGATTAAGACTGGTTAGTTTGAAATCAAGGTCTTTGGTTTTGATATTCTTGTTTTTAATATCTTCTTTCAAACTGGAAATCTCATTATTAGCCGTTTTGATGTCTTTATTGAGGTTTTGAATGACTTCATCGAGTTTATTATTGTTAAGCTCTGAAGCTTGAAGGTCATTCCTAAGAGATTCGAGATCCTGAGTCTGTTTCGCAATGACCTGATCTGAATTGTTCAAAGTATTTTTGAGTTTTTCTAGGTCATCTTTTTTCTTGGCTAGATTTTGCTCGAGCTCTTTGATGACATTGTTCATGCTGAGAACTTTTTGTTCTTCTTGAGTCTTTTTGCTGATCGTTTGTTCCAGCTCTGTCTGAATATTTTGTTTTTCCTGTTGAACGTTCGTCAGTTGGAGATTCAAGTCTTCAAGCTTTTTGTTTTTTTCTTCTACAACCTGATGATTTTGATCTTTCATATTGGACATCTGGGCCAAGAGTTCTTGTCTCTCTTTTTCCATTCGTACTTCTAATTCTCGAAGTTGTTGAATTTTGTTTTCTTTAACTTCTCGCTCTTGAGCCAGGTTTTGACTTAGTTCCTGATTCTCTTGAAGTTTTTGGCTCAAGTTGGTATCGAGTTCTGTGATTTTTTGCTGCTTGAGTGTATTTTCATGTTCAAAATTCTTTTTAAGAACTTCAACTTGATTTTCCCATTCTTGAATTTTTGTCGTGAGCTCTTCTTTTTTGATTTGAAGTTCTCTATTTTTTTGAAAACTTTGTTCAAGATCACTCACTTTTACTTGAAGTTCAGCTTTGACCTTGGCCATATCTTGCTGGGTGAGAACAAGTTTATGATCCTTTTTGAGCATATCTTCACGAAGGTTTTTGACGATGGCCTCTTTCTCTTCCTGATCTTTTAATAGATGTTTGATCGAAGTTTGATGCTCCATCATTTTTTGAGAGAATGTGTTGATTTGTGCCAGTTTCTCGTTGATGACTTGGTTGAATTGATCCATTTCCTGAATCGATTCTTGAAGCTTTTCTTTTTTCTTTTTGTTTTCCTGAACCACGGCCTCAGGAATTTTTCCTTTAAGCTTTTCTTGTTGCTCTTTTTTGTTTTTGACCATGGTTAGAGTGCTAACCCCAGAACGAAGGAGGGCAAAGACGAACATAACCAGAAAGATCACCGCCATAGTAGTGAACATATCTGAATAAGAAGTCCAGATGGACCCATCATCTTTCTTGTCTTGATCGTCGTCTCTTAAAGACATCGACATTTTCTCCCGAGTTTCAGTTTCTCCATTGGTTTATCGGAGAACTCGGGTAAATAATTGAGCAAAAAATATTGGTTTATGAGCTAAGTGTTTGGAATCTTATTATTCCATAATGTACCAATCGAAATCGAACTCCAATTTTCCCTCATCTAGCAGAACTTTTTGAACAGTTCGAGTCCATGTCTTATTTGATGGGTTCCACTTGAATTTAGATTTAGCGACCTTGTTTTTGACCTTGTTGAATTTCTTTACTTCAACAGCATTTCTCCAATCAGGGGCATTAAGTCTAGCGACAATAGTGACATTAGGAGATTTTGCCAACTCAACCATTCGATTCAAATCATAGCAAGAAGCAACTTTAAGCATGGCCATGACGTCAGTAACTGCACGATGTGGAAATGGATTAATGAAACCATGATGGTATTCAAGGGCCATCATGCTTCTTTGTTGGATGTTTTCTGGATATTCAACATCTGTAACCGTATCAATCCAAATTTTTTCCGGCATCTCCATTCCATATCTTTTATACATGGCATCCAACATTGGAATGTCGTAATTTGGTCCGTTATGGGCCATAAGATAATCGGCCCGGTTGATGTAACCTGTGAGGTTTCTTAAAAAGGCCTTGATATGGTCTTCACGAAGTCCCCAGTCATTCAACATTTCATCATCTATACCTGTAAGGCGTTCGACCTCCTCACTAATGGGAAGGTGATCTTTTTCATTGATCAGGTCGGTTACAATCTGAAGAGGTCGTTTACGATTAAAATCCCATAGAACGGCACCAACTTCTATCACTCGGTCGACTTTTAAATTAAGTCCACTGTTGATCAGGTCTTCGTTCATTCCTTCCAGGTCAATGCCAAGAATTAGAGGGGATTTTGAGCTCATTTTTTCTCCAGGTTGCAAGCTAATCAAGTTAACACTTTTAAAACAATGTGTGGTGATGCAAGGCGCTAGCTCATGGATTTCTATACGAGAGCATCCATGTTTGGCATAATTAGCTAAAACTTGACACTGCTTTGACATGGATCATCAAGCGTCCTGATAGTGTGGAAAACGGATGAGATTGTACGTAACGCTGATATTAACCTTGTTGGCCATGGCCTTTGGAACGGGATACTTTTTCCTGTTCGTTCAAGGTTCATATACTGCGACTGAACAAGACATTAGAGAGATCAACGAAATCAAAGTCGAGTTTCAATCCAAAGTTGATCCCATTGCCATCATCAATTTCAATTCAATTTATTACAATCAGAGCTTGTTCCAGTTATTAGACCCAATCTATGTCATGCCTCAGACTGAACATCAGAATATTGATTATAGAGGTTCTGAAGATTGTTTTAAAAACATCAAGTCACTTCTTAATAGAGAGAATTTCGAAAAAGTTTGGATCTGGGAAGAATACCGTTGCGGAAAAAGAAAATCGCTTCCACGAGAATTTGTTCTAGAACCTCCTTATATTCATCCTTCCGGAAAGAGTTACGCTTCATTGATGTTTGGAAGAAATGTCAGCCCTTATAATCAAAAGAAGTGGGTAATGGCCCATCTTCCTTATTTCCATGTCACGGAACTCAACACGATAAAGCGAATGATTGGAAATCTCGGGGGGATCTATGAGATTCTTGAAAAACTGGATTCGGATGCTCTTCGTGCTGTAGCAAAAGGGCAGGGGACGATCCTGACAAATGATTATCTTTTGGCAAGATTGAATTATCCAAGTATTTTTTCGATTGTTGAATATCGTGTTTATCTGCGAGATCACTTGGATAACTTTTTGAAAGATTCTCCTTACTTCCTTCACAATTTCAATAAAGGAAGAAGTTGTTTCTATAAAGATGGTCCACTTTGTTGGGATTATAACGTTAAACACCTCTTCAAGCTCGCCAACAAAGGAAGTATAGGAGCACTCTTTTTATTCTTTATTCTTTCTTTGATGGTCTTGAGGTTGCTCCTTGCAAAAATCAAGAGTCAAAGAATTGAGGATGAAAGAAGAAGACTCGCCCTACAAGTACTTACTCATGAATTCCGAACGCCTATTACATCAATGCTTTTGACAATGGAAAAAGTAAATAAACGAATGGGAGATCTCGACGAAGAGCTTCAAGAATCATTTCTAAGACTTTCAAGTGATGTTTTCAGGCTACAAAGATTGACTGAAACTTCTCGAAATTATCTCCGTTCTAAAAAATCAAAAAAACTCGTTAATTTTAATTATGAATATATTCCATCGGTGAATTTATTCGTCGAAGACAATCTCTATACATATCTCGAAGAGTACGGAGAGGATAAATTTGTCTTTAATCCCTTGGCAAGAGACTGTAGTTTCAATCTCGATCCTTATTGGGTTGGCATCTGTATCAAAAACATTGTCAACAATGCTATTGATCATGGTGAATTACCAATTTCTGTCACTCTTCGAACGACCTTGAAAGGTGATTTGGAAATTACAGTTCAAGATAGCGGTGAATTACTTTCAAATGATCTTGAAAGCATTACAGGTGAATTCGTGAAAGGAAACAAAAGTACCGGCACCGGGCTGGGACTCAATATTGTAAAAAATGTAATTGATGAAATGAATGGAGAACTGAAGCTCGAAACTAATCCGACTCGATTCATAATTACCATCAAAAATAGAAAAGGAGTCGAAAATGAGTAGAATTCTTGTCCTTGAAGACGATAAAAACCTTGGAGAAAGCTTAATTGGTTTTCTAAAGGGTGAAGGTTACGATGTCACTCATTGCCACAATATAAAAGACGCAGAAGAAGCCTATGCCAATTCCAAGGAAATAAAATCTCCTTATGAGTTGATGGTTCTCGATTGGATGTTACCAGATGGACAAGGGATCGACTTTCTCTCTAACGTTCGACGTTCTGACAAGGCCACCCCAATCATCATGTTGACGGCAAGAACAGAATTGATCGACAAAGTAATTGGACTCGAAAGTGGTGCCAATGACTATATGACAAAGCCTTTTGAACCAAGAGAATTGATCGCAAGAATCAGAGTTCAGCTTCGTACTAAAGGTCAGCAAAAAATCGAAGATCGAGAAAAGATTATTCTTGGGGATCTTGAAATTGACGATGTGAAAAGAGAAGTTTCCTGGATGGGCGAGAAGAAAGAATTTACAAAGATGGAGTATGACTTCTTAAGACTATTGGCAGATTCCCCAAATAGGGCCTTCAGTCGAGAAGAGATTTTGAATAAAGTATGGGGATACGAGAATTACCCGAGTACCCGAACTGTCGATACTCACGTTCTTCAGATTAGACAAAAACTCACAGACGAGTTGATTGAAACTGTGCGTGGCATTGGTTATCGTCTAAGATTTGACGAAAATTGACAACAACTTGACAAGGATGTGACTGCCAAATGACCGAATGTATACTTGATTCGGTTATTATTACAGCATCGGAGATGAGATATGATTTTTAAAAACCTGTTGTTTGTATCCCTATTTGGTCTTCTGGCATCTTGCTCAACGGAGCGAAATTTTAAAAGAGATTTAGAGAAGACCCTTCTTGAAAATCCCGATGTGCTGATGAATGTCATCGAAAAAAATCCAGAGAAATTTGTCAGTGCCCTTCAAAATGCAGTTCAGGCAAGTCAACAAAATGCTGCAAAAATGCGCGAGATTGAGGAACAAAAAAAGCTGCAAGAAGCTTTTGATAATCCTCTAACTCCAAACATCACAAAAGAAGATGTGATTGTCGGTCCTAAAGATGCACCTATTACATTAGTGGAATTTTCAGATTTTGAATGTCCATTTTGTAAGCGTGGTTATCAAACAGTTCAAGAACTTCAAAAGAAATACAAAGGAAAAATCAGATTCATCTATAAACATCTTCCTTTAAGTTTTCACAGGCAAGCGATGATCTCTTCCCAGTATTATGAAGCCATTCGACTCCAAGGAGATGAATTGGCCACCAAGTTTCATGATTTGGTTTTTGAAAATCAATCAAGCTTGAGTTCTGGTGGAACTAAGTTTCTCGATAAAATGGCCAAAGATGCAGGTGCAAATTTAACCAAACTTAAGAAAGATCTTGAAACAGAAGTTGTGAAAAATAAAATTCAAGATGATATGCTTGAAGCTTCAAAATTTGGAATGCAAGGAACACCTGGTTTTCTCATCAATGGTGTACCTGTCAAAGGAGCCTATCCGGCAAGTCATTTTGTTCAGATTGTAGAAGAACTTAAGAAAAGAGATAAATTAAAACTCTAAAATGAATACCCTCCCCGCAAAGGGGAGGGATTTATAATTAGTAACCCGCGCAGGTTCTATTAACTCGAATGATTTCTTCTCTGTCATCACAACCGAATGTTCCTAGACGTTGGCAAGTATAGGCCACACATTGTAGGTCATAAAGTCCACGACAGCTATTTACTATATCAACCATTTCTTCATTATCATCATATTCAAATTGATGAAGGAATTTTTTGGATTGGGTAATGCAATCACCACCCCAGACTCCTCGACAGGCAACTCTCAGAGCATCCATTTCATTTTGATCATCACATTCAAATCTTCCGACACTATCGCATGCCGTTTTGAAACAAGATGAAGTTGGATAACAAGTGTCGTGCTTGTCTTCTAGCTTGTTAATTGTTTTCAAAAAATAATAATCGTCGACAATTGTTTGTACACTTTCACTAGAGATGGCTGTCTGTGAAAGCAGGGCAAGTGTTAGCACCGCTAATAGTTTTTTCATGATTCTCTCCTTCATGAATGTAATAAGTGTTCTTCACATTAAGTGAACCAAACCTTAGCTTTTCTGTCATGGATTGATTGCATCGCATCCTTTACAATTCTCCCGTTTGTAAGAAAAAGAAAGAATTCTGGTATGTTATCGAATTCATCGGGCACTTTAAGAACCAAAGTCCGAGTGGGGGTGTCGGGTAAAGTGAAATTTATTTTATCTGTCTGATTTACCGATAAGGGCGATAGGGAGTCTCATGGAAGCAGTAAAATTAGATGAATCGAATAGAACATTAGGATTGGAAGAAGTCCTTAGAGCAATGATGAGTGATGGTCTTGTAGATAGAGCTCAAGCAGAATTGATCCTTGCTAAGAGAAAAAAATCTGTCATTCATCCTATGATTACGCTTTCAAAGGCCGGCATCAAAGACAAAAAACCACCACATTTGGCCCTTGGTATGGAGTCGTTGATGCTTTGGCTTCAGGACTATTCAGGAGTGCCCTACGAAGAAATTGATCCGCTGAGAATAGATCTCGCCGAAGTTTCAAATCTGCTTCCACAGGCCTATGTCAAGCGACTCAAAGTTCTCCCAATTAAAATTGATCAAGAGGTTGTGACAATTGCCACTGCCGAACCCTTTGAGCGAGATTGGATCAGTGACGTTGAAAGACAACTTCGTCGCAAGGTCGAATTGGTTCTCGCTAGTCCTTTGCAGATTGCTCATTATCTCGATGAACTCTACACCGTTCATAAAATTGTTAAAAAATTCAATGCAAAAACAGATATTGGAACTATTCGGAGAAATCCAGAAATTGAAAAAATGCTTTCAGGTCCGAATGCTGCCAAACTAAAAGAAAACGATTCCGATATTTCTTCCATTTGTCATTGGTTGATTCAATACGCATTTGATGAAAGAGCGACTGATATTCATATCGAACCAAAGCGAGGAAAAGGGCAAATCCGATTTCGAATCGATGGGACTATGAGAGTCGTTTATAAATTTACACCTGAAGTTGTTTTACCAATTGTTTCCAGAC
The DNA here is from genome assembly GCA_006226755.1 of Deltaproteobacteria bacterium. Taxonomy (GTDB): domain Bacteria; phylum Bdellovibrionota; class Bacteriovoracia; order Bacteriovoracales; family Bacteriovoracaceae; genus M0603. The sequence continues at coordinate 25,163 of SBGE01000073.1, forward strand.
TTAAGGTTCTTGGAGGATTGAAAGTCGATGAAAAGAGACGTCCTCAAGATGGAAGAATTAGATATGAAGTCCGAGACAGGGCCTATATCGAAATGAGGCTTTCTACCATCGGTACACCTTTTGGTGAAAAACTTGTTTGCCGATTGTTTGATCCTACTGCATCTGAAAAAACCATGACTGATCTTGGTTTCTACGACAAAGATATCCACACTTGGAATAGTTTTATTTCTCATACACATGGAATGATTTTGGTGACTGGTCCAACCGGATCTGGAAAATCGACAACACTTCACAGTACTTTGAGAAGACTACATTCTGATGCCGTCAATATTTGTACGGTTGAAGATCCAATTGAAATCATCAACGACAACTTCAATCAGATGCAGGTTATGCCTCAAATTGGCGTTACATTTGCCAATGCTGTTAGAGCTTTCCTTAGACAAGATCCCGACATCATTATGGTGGGGGAGATTAGAGAAAAAGAAGGCGGAGAGATGGCCATTCAGGCCTCTTTGACTGGACACTTGGTATTGTCCACTCTTCACACCAACAGTGCTCTTGCTGCAATCCCAAGATTGATTGATCTTGGAGTCGCACCTCATATGATCAATGCTTCTCTTCGAGGCATATTGGCCCAACGACTTGTTCGCGTTCTTTGCAAGCATTGCAAAGAAAGAGTTGAAACCCCAATAGACGCATGGCAAGCCTTGGTTGAAGGACATGATTTCAAACCGCCAAGTCATGTTTATGTTCCGAAAGGATGCTCTGAATGCAAGAATACTGGTTTTGTAGGCCGTGCTTGTATCTATGAGATTGTTCCTTACACCAAGGAAATAATGGATATGGTGAACAAAAACACCTCATTGCTTGATCTGGAAAAGTTGATGCATGGTAAATTTGATACCATCAAAATCAATGGAGCTAGAAAAGTACTTGAAGGGTTGACCAGTATTGAAGAAGTTCTCAGGGTTGCTCACTAGTCTTTTGAACCAATAAGTTTCCTACTAAAATGAGACCAAACCCTCCTAAAGTCCAAAGGGTGATGGGTTCGTCCAGAAACTTCCAAATAAGTATGAGTGAAAGTATTGGTGAAAGATATATCAATGCACTGATCTTCGGGATGGAAGATGTCATTCGAATCGCCTTTTGAAAGAGAACAAATGTCACTCCCATTTCAAACAGTCCGACATAGAAGCCCCCAAACCATCCACGCCAATTGACCAATTGCAAACTCAAAGGATGGTGAATAATAAGCATCAAGGGAAGACTGATGATAAAGCTGACTGTTAAGGCATTCATGGGGTCATGTTTGAAATATTTTTTTATCAGCCAATAGGAGCTCCAAAGGACGGTACTCAACAGAGCAAAAAGAATTCCACTTAAAGCACTTGCCCCGGCTTGAACAGTCCAAAACTGACTGACTAATGCCACTCCAACGTAACAAATGAGAAGACCACTTATAAGGTTGAGTGAAAGTTTATGCTTAAAAAGCAATGCCGAAAGCAAGGCGAGAAGTACTCCCCATGAATAGTTGATGACTTGTGCCTGTTGAGCTGGGAGGAGTGCATAGGCCTTGAAAAGTACCCAATAATAAAATGTAGGATTGATCAGCGCCAGCGAGATGACTATCAACCAATCCTTACTTTTCCACATCTTGATTTCTTTCAAGCTTCCAGAAAAAAGCGAAACCATAAGAAAAAATAATGCAGAGAAAAATGAAGAGATGAAGACAAGTTGTTCGGGAGTCGAAAAGTTTAAAGACAACTTAAATGCTGTAGCGACTGTCGACCAAAAAAATACCGCAAGGAGAGCATAAAAAAAAGCTTTTGAGTCAGAGGTGTTCATTCAGCCATTCTCTGAGGTCACGGATCTCATCGATGTCTATTTCGTGTCCCATCTCATAAGCGTTGAACTTAATCGAAAACCCGTTCTCTTTGAGGGCATTGGCCGCTTCAAAAGTTTCCTGATAAGGAATTTGCTCGTCATAATATCCATGGGCCATGAAAATAGGGGTGTTGAATTTTCCTTCAACCTGGAACTTTTCCCAATCTTCTCGAACTCTGATCCTTGGAGAAAGAGCAACGACTCCTGCAAACAGTTGCTTTTGGCTTGTAAACTGATCAATGGCCATCAGTCCTCCTTGGCTGAATCCCATCAAGAAGATGTCTTTGCAAGGGATACCAAAGTCGTTCATTTCCTTTATCAATCCAGCCAATTTCTCTCTGGCCTGTTCAAGACGATTATAAGGTTTTCCGGCAGGTGGAAGATCGTACCAAGAGTGACCGAAGTAGTGATTGAAAGGAGCATTGACGAGAAGATAATTCAAACCTGTTACATTGATCTCTTTGCAAAGTTCAATGTAGGAACTCAAGCTATCGCCCAGTCCATGCATGACTATCATCCACTTTGAACCATCGGTCATTCCCTTATTTACTGAAGGAATGACTTTATGTTGAAAGAGTCTGCTTGAGAATGTAGCTTCATCACTCATCAGCGCATCCTTTAAGTACTTCCCATAATTCTTTAAGTCTTGGACCCATGGGAAACTTGCCATTTCTCATAACGTATAGTGGGAATTCTATTTTTTCGAGTCCCTTTACTTTGATGGGTTTGAGTTTTCCGTTCTTCAAAAGATCTTTGATCTTGAATTCAGGCAAACGTCCCCATCCCAATCCTGATTTTATCAGATCTTCTTTTAGTGTTCCATCAGAGACATACCATTTCTTTGAGTGAGGAAGTACTCCGCTTGAAATATTATTTGTAGAGCCAGTTCCTTTTGTGATGACTTGCGGAAATTTTCGTTCCATTTCTGCACTCGAGGAGACTTCATTCAATAGTTCCGGTGCGGCCACTGGTAGCATTTTAATAACTTTGAATTTGAATTTTTCAATACTTGGGTCTTCTACAAACAGAGGTCCTATAGCGATATCGACTTCACCATTTGCGAGCTTTTCGTAAGCTCCACCAAGTACATCAGAATTTAGATTCAGATTGGTTGCACTATTATTTAAAAAGAACTCTCGAAAAATACCTTGAAGGTGAGTGATGGGGACCAGCCCATCCATCGAAACTTTGATTTCTGCTTCCACCCCAGTCCCAAGTTCTTTTCCAAGGTTTTCCAGTTCATTGAATCCATTAAGCGCTTGGAGGGCCTTTTGATAAAAGGCCTTTCCTTGTTCTGTCAGTTTTGGACGGTACTCCTCTCGATTAAAGATCTGAATACCAAACTCCTCTTCGAGCTTTTTAATGGCCACAGACAATGAGGGCTGGGATTTGAATAAATGTTCACTGGCCGCCTTAAAGCTTCCGTAGTCTACGATAGCTTTGAGTGTAAC
>SBGE01000138.1 GCA_006226755.1 Deltaproteobacteria bacterium
TGAAAATTTTGAAGATTAGTCAAAACATTATTATCTAACCTTCTAGATAAAAAATAGGTATCTTTGGATAATAAAATCAGAATTTTCAAGGGTCTATATTTTTTGATAAGAGGCTTTGCTCAGTTTAATCTATAGATTCTTGAGTCCAGATTTTCATTTCTGGAAATTGAAGCATGTTAAGCTTGTCCATTCCTGGAAGAGCTTCCACTTTATTTTCTTCGGCCCACTTGGTGACAAAGACGCCACCATCGAGATTAGCGTGCCAATCGCTGATTTCTGGTTCTTGAAGATAGCTATGCCCAAAGACATTAAAGAGCCCTGGAATATCTGTGACTTTTTCATCTTCAAATGGTTTGCCCCCATTTCGTGAGTACGGCCTATTCCAAATAAGTTTTTCTTTGGCTTGATCTGTAAGCGGAGTCATAAAATCCACATCGCCTAACCATGAGTGAGTGACTACTAGAATTCTTCCTTCCGCATTTCTAGCTTCGGGATAGGGAATAATATAAGGCAGCCTTTTCATCCATTGAATCTGATCATCCATGGCCTGCATTTCATCATCAGAACTTCCGAATTCAGCAAAATAATAGCGACCACCATTTTTCATATAATCAGGACCACCACGATTATGACCACTGGAAAAATCTATCAGCATTTTTTCATGATTACCCATGACGACATGAATTTGGTGTTCACGACAAAAATCGACGACTTTGCGTCCGCCACCACCTCTGTCGATCAAATCCCCAGCAACCGTGAGAAAGGGATAAAACTCTTCCTCAGAAAGACCGGTGTCTTTCATGACTTTCTGACACAAGGCCATAAACGTCTCATAATGACCATGAATGTCGGTGGTTATAAATCTCGTCGACATTTTAAAAGTATAACATGGGGATCAGGGAAAACTATTAGACGTATTGCGTCTCAAAACATAAAATAAACCTTTAAGAAAATTGTAAATACGGAGATTCCTGTGAAGCGTATTGCGGCCATCGATATTGGATCCAATGCTATTAGAGATAGTGTGGCCGAAATTACAGACGACTGGGATTACAAAATTCTCTATCGCAATCGTATTCCTCTAAGACTTGGTGATGAGGCCTTTTCTCAAGGGCGAATTTCTGATTATACAATTGAAAAGTGTCTTAATACGTTCTGGAAACTTCGCCAAAAATTTGAAAGTTACAACGTTAGTATGATTCGTGCAGTAGCAACCTCCGCTCTTAGAAACAGCGAAAATCGAAAAGACTTCATCAAACAGATTTTTGATAAGACCGGTATCGTTATTCACATCATCGATGGATTTCATGAGGCCAAGCTCATTTATCAAGCTGTTCGAAGTTCTATGGATTTGTCTCGAGGAAAATATCTGATTATGGATCTTGGTGGCGGAAGTTTAGAGTTAACAGCTGTTAATGAGGGGCGTTTCGTTGAATGCCACACATTTAAACTGGGTGCTCTTCGCTTACAACATCTCCAAAATGAATCCCCTCTAAAAAAGCAAGAACACATCGATCAAAAAAGAGAGAGTATTGTTAAGTTTCTTGAGAGTTCTTTTGGTGGCAAATTCGATGATGTCCAGTTGATTGGCACTGGTGGAAACCCTAGAAGAATGGGGAAGCTGAGAAAAAGATTTCTGGAATGTGCAACTAGTGAATTAGTTCATTTGGATGAAATGAAATACTTCCACAATGAGCTAAAGGACCTCTCATTATTGGGACGCGTGAAAAAATTTGATCTAAGAATGGATAGGGCAGATGTCATTTATCAGGCCTTGGAAGTTTTCATTATGATGAGTGAGGTGGTTGGAACGAATAAAATTGATCTTCCTAAAGTCGGATTGATCAATGGAATTTTCGAAGACGTTCTTCACACTGAGATGAATCACTAATAGTTATTTTAAATTGATTTTACGTTCGAGACTTGTCTTTCGAATCAACTGTTCCTGACTGCCAATTTTTTGTTCATCATTTTCAGGTTGATTCAAGTCATATCCACCTTTTTTAGATTGTACCCATGCGAGTCTCTTGTCATGAAGTTCAGTGTTGAGAATATCCCATAGTTTACTTTTGCAATCAGGACTTAAAATCGGAGTGATCACCTCGACTCGATTCTCAAGATTACGATACATCCAATCTGCAGACCCGATATAGAAGTCTCCTTCTAAGGGGTTTGTTTTACCTTTTCCAAAATAGTAAATTCTGGAATGTTCCAAGAATCGACCAAGGATTGAGATAACTCTAATATTGTCACTGACACCTTTTATTCCGGCCTTTAGACAGCAAAAACCTCTGACAATAAGATCAATCTTTACTCCAGCAGAAGAGGCATCATAGAGAGCTCCCATGATATCTTTGTCTTCAAGTTGATTCATCTTGGCAATGATTCTACCTTTTGACCCCAATGTTGCTTCATCATAAATCATCTCAATGAATTTTTCTTTCATGTTAACTGGAGCGAGGAGAAGGTTTTTATAATCATCTTTAAGAGAAAATCCTGTGAGAAAGTTAAAGGCCTCTTGCACTTCAGATGTGATTTCTTTTCGACATGTAAAATATGAAAGGTCTGTATATAGTCGCGATGTAAGTGCATTATAGTTGCCTGTTCCTATATGAGCATAACTGACAATCCCGTCGAATTCTCGTCTTACAACAAGTGCCATTTTAGAATGTGTTTTTAGTCCCACCATCCCGTGGACAACGTGAACACCAGCATTAACCAGCTCATTTGCCCATTGAATATTTCTTTCCTCGTCAAATCTTGCTTTTAGTTCGATAACACAAGCGACTTGTTTTCGAAGATTAGCAGCATCAATCAAAGCGCGAATGATGTTTGAATTTTTATCTGTTCGATAAAGCGTACATTTTATAGCGACAGTTTGAGGATCTCTTGCCGCTTCTACAATAAAGCGTTCAACTGATTGGTTAAAACTTTCATAAGGGTGATGGACAAGAAGATCATTCTGACGGATATGATTGAATATTCCACCTTTTTCATCCTGAATGTCGAGAAGATCAACTGGAACTTGAGGAGCATGAGGCTCAAACTTCAAATGGGGTTGATCGATATCAATAATTTCTGAAAAGTTTGTAAAAAAGGCTAGGGATGGAAGTTCGTAGATATCTTCAGTTGATACTTCCAATTCATCAGTTAAATATTCTCTAATCCACTCTACAGGTTTGTCATGGAATTCCAAACGTACCACAGGAGAAAATCTTCTATCTTTGATACCTTCTACAACCAATTCCAAGAGATCTTCAGCATTATCGTCGTCTTCATCCCAAGAAGCAGAACGAGTCACTCTGAAGAGAGTAGCCTCATCAATAATCATTCCGTTAAACAACATATCTAAATTTTTTACGATGACGTCAGTGAGACAAACAAATCGGAATGAATCAGTCTCATTAGGATTCAAATGAATCCATGCTGGTACTTGGTTCGGTATTTTTACTCTGGCAAAAATTCTCTCCTTACTTCTTGGTTTATGCATGGAAATACCAAGGCTCAAGGAGAGGTTTGATACAAATGGAAAGGGGTGACCAAAATCTACGGCCAGTGGAGTAAGTGTTGGGAAAATTTCCTTAGAGAAATAGTTTTTCACAAAGCCTTTTTCTTTGGGAGTAAGTTCATCAAAACTTAGGAGATGAATCTTGCTTTCTTTAAGCTTTGTTTTGATATTTTTTTCAAAAATATCTTTGAACCTTTTTAGCTGATCATTGACTTTAGCTCTGATTAGAACCAGTTGTTCCAAGGCAGAGAGATTATCAATTGAGAGTCCAATTTGCTTGGTAGAAATCTGGTCTTTCAATCCTCCAACTCTTTTCATGTAAAACTCATCAAGGTTATTGATGAAAATATTAAGAAAACGAAGTCTTTCTAAAAGAGGCGTTCTTTCATCTTTTGCAAGATGAAGAACTCTTTCATTGAACTCAAGCCAAGAAATTTCACGATTAAAATAATGAGTTGGTTCGTGGGTCCTCGATGTAGATTTAGACCGTTTGACATCGGACTTCACCTGAACTTTGGGTGACTTCGTTTTATTACTGCTTTTTTTCTTCTTTTTCTTGGCCATTTCCGTTCTTTTTTCAGGGAGTTATGCTCGATTATTGTAGCAAGTTTTATGTCTTTATTTGATGTGGAAATTCCGTCCGGACAAGGATTGTTGTCAGATTTTAGAGATGACTGAAGTAGGTCAATTTTCTAAACCTTTGAAACTGTAGTGTTTTTAAAAAGTATTATATTCCCCTCGGGTATCAGCCGATAATACAACATCCTTATTTAATCGGAGGACCTATGAAACTCTTTTTGACTCTTTTTATAACTACATGTCTTGGAATTCTTCCTGCCTATTCTCAAAGTGATAAAGCACCAGATAGCCCTGGAAATAGTGAATGGGGACAAGAACAAGGACAACAACCGGATAGTCCGGGTAATAGTGATTATGGACAAGAGCAAGGGAGACCTGAGAGTCCTGGAAACAGTGAATGGGGACAAGAACAAGGTAAGGCACCTGATAAAAAAGAAGATGGTCAAAGACAAGCATACAGAGAAGAGCGACGGGATAAGAAAAAAGATTTTCGTGAAGAAAAGCGTGGAGACAAGCGCGAGTTTCGACGTGAAAGAAGAGAAGATAAAAGGGAGTTCGCTTCTGAAGGTCGAGAAAACCGCAAAGACTATCGCTCAAGCGATAAAGATAAAAAAGATAAGAAAGAGTATCGTCAGGCCAGTCGTGAAAACAGAAGAGACTATAGGGAAAATAGACGCGAAGAACGTGGTGATTATAAGCGAGATCGTCGGGGAGACAGACGAGAATTCAGACAGGATCAAAGATTCTCTAGAAATGATATGAGAAGACCAGAT
>SBGE01000280.1 GCA_006226755.1 Deltaproteobacteria bacterium
CAGCATTAAGTATGATGACAGGTTTTGAGGCAATCAATGCCAGTCTCTATGATCGTGCAACTTGTATTTACGAGGCCATTCAAACAGCAAGAAGAATCAAGAGAAAGGGTGATATTGCACTAGTGGCGGAATCCATTTATCCAGGAGATATAGAAGTTCTCACGACTCAAGCTAAACATACAGATCTTGAAATCAGAACATTCAAGACAAACAAAAATACAGGAACAATTGATCTTACGGATCTCAAGAATCAAATTAATGAATTAGGAGAAAATGCTGCATGTATTGTCTTCCCTCAAGTCAATAATTTTGGAAATCTTGAAGACGTTGACACTCTCACTGATCTTGCAAGAGAAAACAATCTCCAAAGTATTGCTGTAATTGATCCAATGTTACTTGCGACAGGAGGACTTAAGAAACCTTCTACATTTGGAAACAACAAAGACGGCTGTGACATTATTGTTGGTGAAGGTCAGCATCTGGCCATTGGTCCAAATTGCGGCGGTCCGGGTCTTGGAATTTTTGGTATTCGTTATAATGACAAGAACAAAACTTCTATTCGAAGCACGGCCGGTCGTTATGTTGGAAAAGGAAAAGACGAACAAGGCAAACCTGCACTATGCATGGTTCTTTCTACTCGTGAACAACATATCAGAAGAGAGAAGGCCACTTCAAATATCTGCTCGAACCAATCGTTTGTCGCAACCTTGGCCGGAGCAGGAATTTTGGCCCGTGGTGAAAAAGGGATGAATGCTGCTCATACAGAGGCCAGAAATAATGCTCGCTATGCTTATAGTGAGCTTACAAAAATTCCTGGTGTCAAAGCAGCTTTCCCAGAGTCCTCTTTCTATAATGAGTTTACACTAGAATTACCTGACAATGGTGCCAAGTTACTAACCGACAAGGTTCAAGCTGGTTTGAATATCAGTGATCGACTTGAAGGTCGATCGAACCTCTTTCTCGTCTCTTGTTTTGATGTGCATTCAAAGAATGATGTTGATCAATTAATTGAAGTTTTCGAAAAAGCATATGGTTCTAGAGAAGCGACGGGAGACAAAATTAAAGAAATTGATTCGACTCTTCTTTCATCAGAAGCAGTTAATCTACCAGACTTTGATGAAAAAACACTTGCAGCTTTTTATAATCAGCTTGGAGATTTAAACGTATCTCCGGACGATAATATCTATCCTCTTGGTTCATGCACTATGAAGTACAATCCTCACATCAATGATTGGGCCGCTGGACTTCAAGGTTTTACTGATGTTCATCCTCAAGCACCAGAATCTGATATTCAAGGTTGTCTTGAGATTCTTTTCCATATCCAAGAAGATTTTAAGAAAATCACTGGTCTTCCAGGAGTCACAACTCAACCGGTGGCCGGAGCTCAAGGAGAATTGGTTGGTATCAAAATGTTCCAGGATTATCATCACGATCGTGGAGAAGGCGAACAAAGGGACATTATCCTGATTCCTAGAACCGCCCATGGAACAAACCCTGCGACAGCAACAGTTGCTGGCTACACAACAGGAAAAAAAGACGGAAGACCAACTGGAATTGTGACAATTGAATCCAATGAACGTGGAAACATTGATCTTAAACAATTGCAAAATTTAATAAATGATTACGGTAAGCATATTGCTGGAATCATGGTCACCAATCCAAACACTTCAGGTCTTTTTGAGGAAGATTTCAAAAAAATGGCCGATATGATTCATGCAACTGGTGGTTTGGTTTATATGGACGGCGCCAATATGAATGCCATCGCCGGTTGGATCAATCTTGATAAAATGGGAGTAGATGCTGTTCACAACAACCTTCATAAGACATGGACAATCCCTCATGGAGGTGGTGGTCCTGGAGATGCTATCGTTGCCGTCAGCCACAGACTTGTAGATTATTTACCCGGTGTTCAGATCAAAGAAGAGAATGGTGTGTACTCCACATTCAAGCCTTCTAAATCCATGGGAAGTATTCACAGACACTTTGGAAATTTTGCCCATAAAGTCCGTGCTTACACCTATATCAAGGCCTTAGGTGAAGAAGGTGTGAAACGGATGTCTGCTGTTGCAGTTGTTTCGGCCAAATATCTTTATAAAGATCTTAAATCAGTTTTTCCAATTCTTCCGATCAACACTGAAGATGTACCTCGTATGCATGAATTCATTCTTACACTCTCCAAGGAAAGTTTTGATAGAATTGCAGAGGGTGGAACACCTAAAGCTTCGGCCATTGCAAAAATTGGAAAACTCTTTTTGGACTTTGGTCTTCATGCTCCTACAATGGCCTTCCCTGAAGTCTATGGAATGATGATTGAGCCGACAGAAAGTTATACGAAGAGCGAATTGGACAGATTTACAGAAGTTGTAAAATCAATTTTTAATCTTATCAATGATGCTCCGGAAATATTAACGTCGGCTCCACATTTCACCCCTGTGGGAAAAGTTGATGAAGTCGATGCTAACAAGAATCTTCAATTGTTCACACCAATTGAAAAACTTCCAGAGCTTCCAAGAAATCTTATTGATCCAAAAGAATTGGATTCAATGAATATTGCCGATATCTGTCAGAGAATTATTGAGAAACATAAAGAAATGGCCTGATCGCTAAAGCGATCTGGCCACCTTTATTACCTTTCTCTCCCTTCGAAGGTAACTCTATCAATAGGGTTACCAAGGGATTTAAGATTCATTTGATTTGAAAATTCAATGTAGTCATCGCCCACACCTTTTTCACGAACAAGTTTATCCTCAATGGCCTTTACAACCGTAACAGGAGTCTTATGAGATTTTTGGAGAAGAAGTCCCACCAGTGGAGAAATTCCATAACCTCCACGAACGATCCCTTCAGGTAGAGCAATTGTATATTTTTTGAAAGGATTGATTCGCTTCCCATTAATTCTGATTTTTTTCACCCAGTAACTTCCCCATGGAGTTTTCCACCAATCAAATGTAATACCACTGATATTTAACGGAAGCCCAAGATTCATTACTGCTCTAAAAACAGCTTGAAGCACAAAACCGTTTACCTGAGCTCGATAAACGTGCCATCCATCCCTATCAGAAAAATCAAACCATCTAGGATGGGCCTGAAAAATTTTAAATCTATTGATTTCCCCTATTGGAAAGTTTGGTCCAGACATATTCTCTTGTTGAATGGAAATCTGACAGTCGACGGCCTCTCTCATGGCATCAGCAGTAAAGTGTGACCACATGGATTTACCTTTTTCATTGTCTGGAGAAATGTATGACTGAGCAACAAAATGATTGAGGTTATCTTCACCAAAAATCTGATTAACCTTGTCCATTGATTCTTCTACAAATTCAGCAATATCACGATCAGGATTAGCCTGAGTGTGAACAGGAACTAATTCATAGTTTTTGATTTCAAGTCCCTTTTTAGTAACATCTAGAAGGAGTTTCCCTAAATACTCTGCGTGATGTCCGGCCTGAACGATAGGAATCCTCTTTCCACCTTTTGATTTTTGCCAGTAAGGTTCAAAAAGCGCATCGTGAGAGTGACCGCCAATGATCAAATCAATTTCAGGCACTTTTTTGGCCAGTTTTTTATCTTTCGAAAAGCCGATATGAGTTACAGCGATGACAACATCAGCACCCATTTCTTCTTTAAGTTTCTTTGCCCACTTCTTAGCTACTTTGACTGGTTTTTCAATTTTTCCGTCATACAAGCGCCAGCTATAAAGGAGATCATTTGTTGTTAATCCAAGAAACGCAACTTTGATTCCATTATGGTTGACCATTTTATATGGAATCATATGCTTTTGAATGTGCTTGAACCGCTTATCAACTTTGACATTGGCTCCTAGATAGGCAAACTCTGGATTGACGTCACCAACAATTGAGTTCAAATCATCCGTCCCCATAAGATAATCATGGTTACCAACGACGGCGATATCGTAACCCATCATATTATGCATATCGAAAGATTTTCTGCCGTAATCGGCCATGTAAAAGATTGTACCTTCCATGAAGTCGCCAGCATCAACTCTTAAAGTTTCCACACCATCTTCATAGGCCATGGCCTCTTCTCGATCCATGACGGTCTTGAGGTTGGCAAAGCCACCACGATCTTCTTCATGATCTGTATGATCGAAATAACTATGAATATCATTTGTATGTAGAATTTGTAGTAATTCGGCCTGAGTAGGCAGTGACACCAAGAGAACGACCATCATGGTCATTACCGACTTCATCATAAAGTTCCTCCATTAAAGTGAATTCATTCACCTTAACGGCATTCACAACTTGTGAATGACTGGCCGGTCAGATTATTTTTTAAAAGGCAAATCTTTCTCAGTATAACCTGGTATGTTTTTCAACTTTGCTTTTGGTGAAAGTTTCGCTGGAACAAACATGTAGTCCTCATACTTGTTATACTCCATGCCTGACTTTGTTTTGTCATGTCCTACGAATTTTCTCCGTCTTCTAGCATACTCGGAATCGATAACTTCTTCTTTCTTGACCTTTTCGTTCAGACAACCCCAAATGCTACTTTCGCCCTTGGCAGAGTTTCTCATGATGAACTTAACAAAACGACTGATGCCATATCCTCCACGAACAATCCCTTCAGGAATGGCTATCTTATATTTTTTGAACCATTTAACTTTCTTTCCGCCAATTTTTAAATTTTTGACTTTGAATTTAGTGTCGATACCCAGCCATGTTTTTTCATTGGTCACAACCCCATCATCAACGATATCACCAGGTTCAACATCAATAACGTCTCCATTAGAATCAACTAGATCAAAAGTGACTCCTGAAAATGCAACCGGATACTGCTGTCTCAAAATGAATTTAATGATCACCTTAAGAAACACACCCATACTCTCCACCTGATAAACATGCCATCCATACTTATCTTTAAAGTCAAATACCCGAGGATAGGTTTGGAAAATCATTTCACGATCTATTCCACCTTCTGGAATATCTGCTCCACCGAAACCAGGAGAATGAGCGGCCATTTGGCTTCCTCCCATACATTCCTTGATTCCATCGGTGATAAAAGCTGTCCATGTGGTAAGACGTTCGTCATTATTAGTTAAAGGTATTTTAGAAATTCCGATCTCTTCTTGAAGCCAATTTTTACCAAATTTAGATTCAATATCAGACCGAGCTTCCTTAACATAATCCTGAATTTCATGATCAACATCTTTATATTCTGAAATTGGGATCAGTTCATACTCAATCACTTCAAGGGGTTTTCCTTTTTCAACATTGACGACAAGCCGACCGAGAACCTTGGCATGCTCACCTGCTTGAACGATTGGGATTTCTTTTTTGTTTTTATTTTTTTGGTAATATGGCTTAAAAAGATAGGTATGAGAGTGACCACCGATGACCAAGTCCAAATCCCTTGATTCCTTGACCAGATCTTTATCGGTTAAAAAACCATTATGAGTAAGGGCCACGACGAAGTCGGCCTTGTCATCTTTTTTGATTTCAGTAGCAAGCTTTTTTCCCGTCTTCACAGGATCGTGAATATCACCAAAATCCAAACGCCATTTATAAAAAAGCTCATCAGTTGTCAGACCCATTAGAGCGATTCGAACTCCATCAATGGTAAAGACTTTATAATCCTCTATTGATTTTCTAAGATTTGGAAAAAGGGCAAAGTTAGGTTTAAAGTTGGCACCCAGGTAAGCAAACTTAGGTGGTACATCTTTCACGATGGCCGCTAATTCTTTTGAACCCATTAACCAATCATGATTTCCCACTGCGACAGCATCGTAACCCATTTTGTTCATGATATCGAAAGTCTTACGACCATTTTGAGAAAAATAAAAAATACTTCCCTCCATAAAGTCGCCAGCATCAACAACTAATGAAGGAATTCCACGATCCATCGCACGTTTTTTCTGTTTATCGATTTCGGCCTTCAAAGCGGCATAACCACCACGATGTTTATCTTCAACAGAATGTTCAAAAAAACCATGAAGATCATTTGTATGGAGAAACTGAACAAGCTTGGCTTGAATTTGAAAACTAAAAGATAACAGAAGCAAAAAAGTGATGCTTTTCATGTGTGTGGGCCCCGTTAGAATTAGGGCCCTAAACTAGCAATCTCGAGATGGATTTACAACGGGATCAGGGAGCATTTACCAATCGTAAGATTTTGATGGAATTAAATACAAACGCACCGCATCACTTGCAAACTGCTTTGTAACATTGGACAAAACGTTCGGCCATTAGATCATCGTCACCCACAAATCCTATACTCATACGCAAAAGACCTGGTTTAAGCCCGATCTTCTTTTGATCTTCCTCGGGTATCTCACTACTAGTAGAGGCCGCGGGACAGCTGAGCAAGGTCCTGGTGAATCCTAGAGACACGGCAAACAAACCAAATTTTTCATCTTGGAGTTTTTGCGCCAAACGGGTGGCCTTTTTAAGGTCCCCACAATCAAAGGTAATCATCCCCCCGTGTCCAAATTTTTCATTTCGAAGACTGTCAAAAAGTTCATTTTGAGGATGCTCTGGAAGACCTGGATAAATGATGCCTTCAATGCCTTCTTTTTTCATACGCGCTACGAGAATGCGTGCAGCTTTCGAATGCGCCATCATTCGAAGTGGAAGTGTATCGAGTCTGGTATAAAGCTCATATGCAATTCTGGCGTCCATCACTGGTCCATAAAGCATGCACATTCCATTATTGACATCAATCAACTGATCAATAAACGCACGATCAGCACAGATTGCACCTGCGATCATATCACTATGACCGGATATGTATTTAGTGCACGAATAAACCACCACATCAGCTCCCATCTTTTTTGGGGAGAAGATCAGAGGCGTAAATGTGTTATCCACCACCAGTTTACAACCATGCTTTTTAGCAAGTTTTGCCAATGCGGGAATATCACTCACTCCTAGAAGTGGATTAGACATACTCTCAGTGTAAATTACTTTTGTATCTGGCGTAATAGCTGCTTCAAAGGCCTTGACATCGTAAGGATCGACAAAATCGATCTTGATTCCTTGTTTGGGTAAAATATTTTTAAAAAGTGCCCAGGTTCCACCATAAATGGTGTTTGATGAGACCATATGCCCACCATCCATTAAAAGCTGATGGACTGTACAGGAAATTGCCGCCATCCCAGAGGCCACTCCGAAAGCAGCTTCTGTTCCTTCCACCGCGGCCAGTTTTTGGGAAAAAGCATTAACCGTAGGATTTGAATGTCTGGAGTAGAGATAGCATCCCTTGACTTCACCATGAAAAACTTTTTCCATGTCATCAGGGTTCAAGAATGTGGATGTTGCAGCATGGTCTATAACTGGAACCACACCACCTTCTTCGCCAAAGTGTTGGATATCTCTCAAATCTTGAGTCATGCTCATGTCTACCTCCGTATCCCAACACTTTAGTTGTTTCTTGGAAAAAAAGAAAGACAGGCTATCCCAAACGTAATTGATGGACTATGAAGACTTATGAATACAGATTCACCATGGTATCCCTTATTCAATCTGCTTCCTACACCTTTTCCTTACTGTGGAGAAAGCAGTGCTTCCTGGATTCATGATCCAGTCGATACTTGGTCAAGTTTTCTCTATCTAGTGGCGGCCTATTGGATTTATCAAAAATCCAGAAGACTCGAAGACTCGCCACTTAAATCCTTTTACCTCATACCTGTAATCATCACTTTTGGTTCTATACTCTTTCACACAAGTTTTACCTATATCTTTCTGATGGCGGATTTTTTTGGTATCTACACCCTAAACTTTTTTTGCATGGGCCTTAATAGAGTCAGACTAGGTGGCACGGATAATAGGCATGTGTTCATCAAGTCCATTGGTTTTTCGGCCATTTGGACGTTTTCCATGTTGTTAACCCATCATTTTAAACTATCCAGCGGTTTTACAATGATCCCGCCAATCATCACGACTTTGATACTTGAATTACGTTGCTTTAAAAGCGAGCAAAATACTCAATATAAAAACTTTTTTATAGCTGGTACCTTTATCACGGCCGGCTATGTGATGATGCTCTTAGAAGGCAAACCTTGGCATATTGGCTGTGATGGCCAATATATGCAACTTCATACCTGGTGGCACCTCCTCTCTGCGCTCTCGATGGTTTTCATCTTCAAATTTTATTTACAATTTTACCGTTCAATCGATAAAAAATTAAGTTAGTTCAAATCTAAAACCAACCGATAATGACTTCATGAATTCAGTCAAGAATTTCATTCATGAAGTCATTCATTGTGGTTGTGAAACTTTTGAAGAAAGAAGAAAACTCCTTCTTCCCACGTTCATTATCTCAACTGTAGTGACCTTAAGTTTTTACGGTACCTATGTTTTCCCAAAATGGGGATTTGGTCACATAGTGACTCAAACTCATCTTATAGGAAGCAGTATTGTATTCTTAGGTTTTATTGCTGCCCTCTTTTTATCAAAAAAATTCAAGATCAACCCAATACTTGCCTTCCCTAGCTTAGCTTCAAGTGCTGCCGCCATTTTGTATTTAAGTAATGCAGAGTTTTATGCGTATAAGAACGATATTTGGCTACACTATCAAATCATGAGTGTTATCTTTGCAAGTTTTTTAGCATCAATCAGATGTAATCTAATTCTTGCTGTAATCAATATATTTGCTCCAATTATTATCGGCTTGAATATGGGACACATAGATTTTTCATTGATAATTGAAAAACAAGGAATCATTCACGTCGCAACATTAATTAGTTTTTATCTTTCATATCAAAATACAATTAACAAACGTGAAGTCTATAAGAAATATGCCGAAGCCGATCGACTTGGCAGAGAAAAAGCGGATCTCGTCGACACTCTTTCAAGTATTGCCATTATTTCACATACAGATGCTGATGGAATTATTACTGATGTTAATTCAAACTTTTGTGAAATTTCTGGATACAATAAGGAAGAACTTATTGGGAAAGATCACAATATTGTTAATTCTGGCGAACACCCAATAGAGTTTTTTGAGCAGATGTGGAACACTTTGACTTCAAATCAAATTTGGACTGGCGAGATAAAAAACATCAGCAAAAATGGTGATGAGTATTGGATATATTCAGCGATCAAGCCAAAACATGATGCAAAAGATAACTTGACTGGATTTATTTCTATTGCCCTAGATGTAACAAAAAGAAAAGATATTGAAAAAGAGTTGGATGAAGAAAGAACTAAACTCATTCAAACCTCCAAACTTGCAACACTTGGAGAAATGGCGGCAGGTGTCGCCCATGAAATCAACAACCCACTCGCCATAATCTCAGGCTCAGCTTCAGTAATGACGAAATTTAAAAGTGATCCTGACAGAATTGTCGATATGGCCGAAAAAATTAAAAAAGCTTCTGAACGTATTCACAAAATTGTGAAGGGTCTTAAAAAATTCTCCAGAAGCGCAGAGGAAATTAATAAAAAAGTCCATATACTCGACTATATACTTGAAGAAAGCTTAGAGCTAACTAGGGCAAGAGCTAGAAGACATAATGTAAATCTCAATATCACTCCACTATCTTCAGTTGAAGTGGAATGCGATGATGTTCAGATTTCACAGGTTCTGGTTAATTTAATATCCAATGCGATCGACGCAGTATCAGGTGAAGAAGATGCATGGGTTGAAGTTACCATGCAAGAAAGCACACATATTGCACAAATCATTGTCAAAGACTCTGGTGTTGGAATCGGATTTGAAACGTTAGAAAAAATCTTTGTACCTTTTTACACAACCAAAGAAATAGGAAAAGGTACCGGTCTGGGATTAAGTATCTCCAAAGGAATCGTTCAAGATCATAATGGAGAGCTAGATTACCAAAAACTTGATGGTCATACTGCCTTCATCTTGACTCTCCCAAAACACAGGAGAAGTGATGTCGCTTGAAATCGTTTATATTGATGATGAACATGATCTGTGTGAAGTATTTGAGCTCCTACATGGAAGTGAAGGCAATATTTTGACATTTCATAATTGTGAAGAAGCAATTGATTACATCAATACTAATCATGTCGATATTGTATTCATTGATTACAGGATGCCTTGTATGAATGGATTTAAATGTAGAGAAATGTTTAATAAAGACGTTCCTACTTATCTTGTGACCGGTGAAATAGGACTGTACATCCCCTCAAATTTCACAGGTTTTATAGAAAAGCCTATAGATCATGAACTGATCAAATCTATTATTGAAAATTTTCAGTTAAAAAAAGCTTCTTAATTTTAAATTTTTGAAAGCAACTAGAAAGAATTCTCATCATATCCTGATCTGAATGCAAATCAATGGATTCACAGTCTTCATCAGATTGAAAGATAATTTTAACTGGATTTCTTTTTCGTATCTGAATAACACATTTCTCCATATTATGTCGTCCCGGGAGTTCAATTTCGTAATCTACAGATTCAGAAAGATTTTTTGTGAAAACTTTTTCAAGCATTGAATTATAGTGATCAACACCTAGTTTATCTATGATATTACATCTTGCTTGATCAAAATTGAGACTGCCATAATTAAAACCTAGGACAGCTCGATATAGAGCATCTCTCGCCTTTTCAGCGATTAATCTGGATGCAAAAGTCATATGAGTGTCCTCATCAATTGTTTTGGTCAGATTAATGACAAATTCTCCACTCTGTCTTTTTTGAAGAACTAATCTATAGGGAAAACGCGTTCTATTCATCGCACGATTATAAGGAGGCCTCATTTTTTTGATCTCATGACACTCAAAAAGAAGAGCAGCAACTTCAGAACCCATTTCTTTGTAATCGACATGGGCCACTTTATTTTTAAGTTCAATATCTTTTTTCCTCTTCATATCAGGTCTAAAGTGAGATGAAATACGCTTTTTTAATTCCTTAGCTTTACCAACATAAAGAAGTTCGCCAGACTCATCATAAAAATAATATACCCCTGGAGTAACAGGAATTGAGTCATACACTGCTCTTGAAAGTTTTGGAGGAAGAGAGATTTTTTTACCTTCATCTGAGATAATCTCATTAACTTGATGAGGAGATACTTTTTGAATGTGCTTAAAAAGTTCAACTGTTGCCTTGGCGTCTCCCAAGGCCCTGTGTCTTGCTTCAATTTCTATACCCAAATCCTGACAAATCTTTCCCAGAGAATAAGATTTATGTCCCGGAAGTGATTTTCTTGCCAGTCTTACAGTGCAAAGTTTTTCCCTTTGATACTTATAACCCAATTCGGCAAACTCATGTTTAATGAAATTGTAATCAAAGAAGACATTATGAGCGACAAACACATTACCTTCAGTCATCTGAACAATCTTTTTTGCCACTTCGAAAAACTTAGGAGCTTTGGCAACCATTTGATTATCTATTCCAGTCAGATAAGTGATCGCTTTGGGGATATTTCTTTCGGGATTAATCAGCGATGACCATTCTTCAATGATTTTCTCACCGTCGAAATTGATAATGGCAATCTCAGTAATCTTATTGCCATTTTTATGTCCACCAGTAGTTTCAATATCTATGATGGAATATACTGTTTTTTGTTTGGATGGCTCATTGCTCATGGGGGAATCATAAACTGAAGGTCCCTTACTTGTCCCACTTCATTTGTTTGCAAGGGTTTGCCCTCAAAAACTCGGTTTACTGAATGCGTAAACTGAGCTATAACCACTGAAAATAAGGAGACTCTTTTGAGCACAGAGACCAACTGGAACAACGCCCGTCGTTGTACATTCGCCATCATTTCTCACCCAGATGCCGGGAAAACCACTATGACGGAAAAACTCCTATGGTTTGGTCGCGTGATCAGAAAGGCCGGTATGGTAAAATCCAAACAAGGTGATTATGCCAAATCAGACTGGATGGAGATGGAAAAAGAAAGAGGGATTTCGATCACCTCTTCTGTTATGTCCTTTCCTTATGCCGAAAGAGCAATGCACCTTCTAGATACTCCTGGGCACAAAGATTTCTCCGAAGATACTTACCGTACATTGACTGCTGTTGAATCCGTTTTAATGATGATTGACTCTGCCAAAGGTGTGGAGGAACAAACCAAAAAACTGATGGAAGTTTGTCGGATGAGAGACACCCCTATCGTAACTTTCATGAATAAGTTTGATCGCGATGCTATGGATGCATTCGAACTTATCGATAACGTTGAAAAAATTTGTTCAATTCAATGTGTGCCTATGACATGGCCGATTGGTGATGGTGTTAAGTTCAAGGGTGTTTACGATCTAAAAAATAAAACCATAGTAAGTTTCCGTGAGTCAAACGATCCCAACGATCCGATCATTGTCAAAGCAGATGATCTGGATTCAGACGAAGTTAAAAACTTTATCAAAGACGATCAAATTCTCGACAAGCTTAAAGAAGATTTGATGATGGTTGAAGAACTGATGCCTGAATTTGATGAAGAAGAGTTTCTTGAAGGTATCATGACTCCGGTTTACTTCGGAACCGCACTACATAATTTTGGTGTCAAAGAAACCTTGGATATGATTTCAACCGTAAGTCCAGGACCAATGGAGCGGGAAGTAAAACTAGAGCCATTTGATGATTCTGCTCAAACAAGAATGATCAAACCTAATGAGGACAAGTTTTCAGGCTTTATTTTCAAAATCCAAGCAAACATGGACAAGAAACATCGAGATAGAGTTGCTTTTATGCGCGTCTGTTCTGGTGTTTTTGAGCGAAATACTAAAATTCATCATGTACGCAGTGGAAAAGATGTGAAAATTGCCTCACCTCTTATCTTTCAAGCTCAAGATCGAGAAATTACAGAAAAGGCCTACCCTGGAGACATCATTGGTCTTCACGATACCGGAAAATATCAAATCGGTGACACTTTCTCAGAAGGTGAAAAAATCATGTACACCGGAATTCCTTCATTTGCTCCTGAGATCTTTCAAAAAGTAATTCTAAAGGATCCGATGAAGGCCAAACAACTCGACAAAGGTCTGACTCAACTTTCAGAAGAAGGGACTGTTCAGCTGTTTACTCGCCACACCACAAGAGAAAAAATCCTTGGAGCTGTTGGTGTT
The DNA here is from genome assembly GCA_006226755.1 of Deltaproteobacteria bacterium. Taxonomy (GTDB): domain Bacteria; phylum Bdellovibrionota; class Bacteriovoracia; order Bacteriovoracales; family Bacteriovoracaceae; genus M0603. The sequence goes on from SBGE01000280.1 coordinate 12,987, forward strand.
CTTCAGTTTGAAGTTGTTAAACATCGCCTAGAAGATGAATATGGAGTACGTGGGGAATATGAATCTTACCCATTTTCTGGTGTACGCTGGTTACGCTTCCCAGATGATAAAACCAAATCTAGTTTTATGGAAAAAAACAGCTCCAATATCGTCTACGATGTTAAAGGACGAGTTTGTTTTTCAGTCAGGTCTGAATGGGACCTCAAACTAGTGATGGAAAAAAATCCCGAAGTCGAATTTTTCAAAAACTCAGATTATCGCTGAGCGTTTTACAAACCTCTTGGGAGCAGGTTAAATAGGACTCATGAAGTCATTTTTTCTTTTAATTGCTCTGCTGACTCAGGCCAATGCCCTCGCCGGTAATTTTCATGTTTTCTGTGAACATCAGTACGTCGATCAAAACAGTGACACATTCTTGGAACAGCACTATCTCTCAACAGTCTTTGAGCATTACGAGCCTTACTCAAGAGACTGCGCAGGCGTCAGACTTGAACAACTTGAAAGAACCTTCAAGCGTCATCTCGAATTTATTGATGTAAATGTTGATTTGTATGATGGCTTCACTTCCTGCAACTGTTACTCCAGACGGCACGATGCTAACAAGGCCCACAAAGAGTCGATCAGGACGATAAGAGGTCAAAACGGGGCCAATCTAAGAATAATCTCAGATTTTTTCGGAAAATAAATTCACATTATTTTTGGGGAATCAAATACCAGCGACCTAACTCGTTCGCATACTTTTGTGTGATCATTCCATATCCAGGAAGCGAGATGTCTTCTATTGAAAAGTCACGCCCAGAACCTTTAGTTCCCCAGCTGTTTTTGAAATAATAGACACCACGATACGAGAATTCCTTCCACTCTCCATTTTCCATTAATTGCCTGGTTTTCACGATTTTTTCATCATCGTAACCCACAATTATCAATGAGTGCCCGCCACCTTTGACATCACAGATCTTACGATCCTTACTACCAAGTTCGGGATATCCTACAACCCCGTCATACCACTTATTTTTATCTCGAGGTTGAATGTCAAAAAGATCAGTTTTGGAGTGGTTCCAGGCCCCATAATACAATTTAATTCCCATAATCAAAGGAATCCCTTGAGTGAGATAATTCTTCACTTCAGAAACTTTAGAAAGTTTATATGACTTATTGCGTCGGATATAGGATCGTATATTCTCTACTGATTCTTTGGCCTCAGATTTTATTTCTACAAACTCAGGATCATAAAATTCAGAGTTCACATCTAAAAGAAAGTTGTCCTTAATATCCAATAAACGGGGATCACGATGTCCTAAAAGACAACTGGTCCACAATCCAATTCGTCCTTCAAGATGTGAGCATCGCTCTTTTCCAAGATGTTGATTCTCTTCTTTTAACCAATTTTCTCCAACGTAAGGCCAGGCTTCTTCGCTTGGGATTCCGTGATCCAAAATGGCGGTTACATTTGGAGTAATAGAACTTCCTTCACTCTGCTTATTACGCATGATCAGATATTCCAGCCATTCTTCAGAAAGATCTGGATGTGATCCTTCTTTATTAAAAAATATGTATTCAAGGTAATTAGTCGTAGTGAAGATGGTGCAAGTACCTCGGCTACGCTGACGTTTTACCGGACTTTGTTTGGCAATTACCTCTTTTACATTATTTCGGGGGGATGATTCGACCCCAGAATCAATTATGAGACCTGTGGGTCCTGGAATCCAGGGCTCTTCATAGGCCTCATCTGAAGGGTTCTCAGAAGCATAGAGTGGAAAAACCAAAGCAACGAACAGTATTAGGCCAAAAATTTTCATGGAAGGATTCTTATTCGCAAGGCCCTAAATGTAAAGGGCCCTCAATAAAGAGGGCCCTATCACACAACGTGAATCTTTGAGAGCGGTTTACTGTATAAAAGGACTGATCGCATCAACACACGAATCGGTACGTTTGAACCTCACTGGGTACATACGATCAGGAACAATGGCATCTCTTTGCCTTGCAGCTTCCGCGGCAGCTTGAACTCTATGACTATTACTAATAGTGTTTAATTCATCAACTGGACCTTTTACCCACTGTCTTCCTTCTGAAGAAATACCAGTAGCACGAGGTTCATCAAGAGCACTTCCCCAGCCTGGCTGCTTAGGATGCATTAACAATTTTTCAGAAAGTGGTTCATAGAAAACAGAACGGGTTACCAGATCAGTCTCAGAGAGACCTTCAGCAACAGCAGGTCTAAAATCATTGATATCAAGTTTCAGATCATCACACATCTTCTTCAAATCAGCATAGGCCTTATCTGGACTCTTCAAATAGGCTTCGTGATCTACATTTTGAACAACTCCACTTGGAATCTCATCATCATTCAAGGCCTTGTGTAGCAGGGCCCTTACAAGTCTTACTTGAAGAGCAGCTTCAGCAGGATCTCTTGGAGCATTGAACATTCTAAATTCCATTTTTCTGATTTTTGGATCAACTCGGAATTGACGTCTCCATTCTACAGTAGGATTTTGGATATCGAAGTCTCCAGAGATGTACTGTTCAGGAATGATATCCTGAAAGTACGCCGACATATCAATTTGAATATAGCGAGACTTTCTTCCGTATCTTTGGTTGAAGTATCCCTCGTTATAAAGAAGCTTCTTAAGATCAGTTTCAGACCCCTCGAAGTTTTTTAGTTTTTGGGCCAGACCAGAAGAGACTTCTGCAGGCTCAGCATTTCTTAGACGATTGATTCTTTGGAACATCAAAGAAATGACTCCTCTATGTTCATGAAAGACTGAAAGAAATTTTGCAAGCTCTTTAGGTTTTCCTTCAAATGCGGCCAAATCGATATTAATGTGACCACCACCTGACTGAAGTCTTGGAAGAACATTATTCATTTCAAACGCACTATAAACAGCTTTCATTTCTTCAGGCTTCGGAGTGAACTTTGGAGTAACAAGTTCGATTGAACCACCTCTCATTGAGTTAGGTACAACTTCACCGGCCTCAGTATAAGAACGACCAACACCGTCCCATTCAACTACCCATTTTCGGTTTTGTGAGTCTCTAATCTCATAAGCAATATCAAGTCCGTGCCCATGCCCATCTGATTCAACTCTTTCTGGACCAGTTCCACCACCTAGTTGATCTTTGAGATCAGCGGCAACTTTCTTGATAAAGTTGACTCTTTCTTCCTGAGTAAAATCAGAATAAGTCGCCAACCACGCCTTCTTATTGTCGGCCAATTTATCAGGAGTAAAATCAGCTCTCAAACGTAAAGGCATTCTTCCTGAAAACTCGATTCCAAGATCAATCTCATTAACGTTGATCATCCCAGCAGGAAATCCACCGGAGTTTCCAAGTTGTGCCAATTTAGCATTTCTAGCTGTAGCATCATTAAGACCATGATGATCCATGATACTTTTCACCTTATTTGTAGTGACTTCAAAACCATCTTCTCTCACCAAATCTGCAACAGCAGCTTTACTGATATTAGGATTGTTTAGAGCGTGATCGAGAATTTTTCTTTCGATATCTTCATCTACACTTCCCGTAGCATTTTCGATCATTTCATCAACTAAAGATGAAACACCTCGAGCAAGACCTCTTTGATTCGGATGGAAGAAAAGGAGATCATCAGTCATGTCAAAACCACGTTTTGGACGAATGTAATTATGAAGCTCTTCAGAGAGATTAGTCGCTCGTACCCATTCTTGTAAAAGGGCCCTGGAGCTTGCCTTGATTTCATCAGAACTTCCTGATAGAGCGGCCACTTGTTCCATGAAGCCTTTCGACATACCATGAATCAACTGTTTCTTCTCTTTTGAAAGGAATGGCAGACCTTCCGATTCCCAATGCCAAAGAGGTAATATGAATTCATCTGTGATTCCAGAAAGATTTCTTTCTGCTTTCTCTGCAATATCTTGAGCGATACCAAATCTCTGTGCAATGTCATCGGCATCTATATAACTACCAGTGAAAAGTTTATAATCGTCTATATTCGACATACCACTGAAGTCATTAGAGCCAACTCTCGCCGCCAATGCTGTTTGGTAGAAACGAGCAAGTCTTAAGTCTTTAGTTCCTGCTCTAAATTCGACACCATGAGTGCCACTTCCCCATCTATCGCCTTCAAGACGGATCACCCCTCTATAGGTATACAGTTCTTTCAAAGAACTATCAGTTTGAACGTCTTTATAGTGAGCAGCTTCAATACCTGTTCTTCCTTTAATACCATCAACAACAATAAGTGCTTGAATTGCACGATAAAGTTCGGACAATTGTCCCTTTGGAAGATTTGGATGTTCCTTGAAAACCATCCGCTGGTGACCTGGAGCTTGAAACAATTGTCCGGCGTTCTTCAAAGACTTTCTGAACCACGCTACCATTTCTTCGAATTCACCATAGGTCTGCTGTGGAATAAATCCGATTTCCCAACCACCGTGCATACCTCCACCGTGATTATGGGCATCGAGAATATATTTTTGAGCATCACCAAAATTTGGAATCCAGTCACGATAGTAACGACCTAGCGGATTACCAGAAAGACCTGGAAGTTCTGCCTTAAAGAGTTTCATCCGAGTCGCTGGTTTGATAAAGGTCATCGGTCTACCATCTGTCTGAGTTAGGAATACCTCCCACTTCGCTTCCAGTGTTGGAAGATCGGCAGTTTTAAAATCTATTCCTCTTAGCTCTGATAGATCGATCAGCTTAGGGTTTCCTTCATGATCAACAACGTCAGTCGCTAGATCGATGACGGTCCCTTCTTCTGTTCGATAAGTTCGATAGCCATTGGCGTTCTTTACATAATTATCCAAGAAGTCTGAAAGAAACGCTTTTCTATCTTCATCGGATAAATCACGAACCATACTTCTGAAATGTTCATCTGGAGGACCCATGATCCTAGTGATAAGACCTGAAGAAGCTTCTTTTTCAGCACCCCAGGTAACACCTGTATCAAAACCATCAATCGCTTCACCGTCGACGAGAACGCCTCTAGCATTAAAACTAGTTGCTGACTCTTGTAGCATTGAGAAAACTTCAAAGGCCGATCTCGGTCCTCCCTGGTCATCAGCGACAAAACGCCCTTCCCAGAAAGTTTTCGTAGTCGAACAGTTCACGAGTAAGGAAGACATCGCAAGTATGGCGAATGTTCCTCTTATTCTCTTGAATACATTCGTTTTGTTAAACATTTTAAAATCCTTTCTCTATATATTCTTCTTACTTTATTTTTATTCAACGATACTTATTGAAAGAAACAATTCTTTCTTTTTAAGACTTCAATCCGATCCTGCATTCCTTTATGGTCTCCAGCTCGCTTTTCAAGGACCTTGAAAAAGGCCTCTCGTTTACTGCTTTGACCATTGGACTCTTGTGCTACTTCACGCAAAATTTTTGTCCACCCTTCAAGCTCTGAGTCTTTGAGGTCATCTGCAAAAAGTTTCCAAAGCTTATGTTTATTAGATGGATCTAGTAATTGGACGCTGCCATCTGGCTTTTTTGAAATATCAAGAACTGCTTGAACGAAATCTTTTTGTTTCTGATTTCCAAACTTCTTCATCCCTAGAAAGAGAGCAAGTGTCTTTTCTTCTTCCCTGGAGAGGACATCCAATGAGACTCTTGAAAAATCTCCAAGATTTTCTTGCTTCATTGTTTTAAATACAAATGCTCTGGTTTGTTTAGGATTTTTTGGTAGAAATGATTTCATCACTCTTTGAGCGTTGGAATCTTCAAGGACTTCCAATGTATACTTGAAACCCCTTTGATAGAGTGTTTCACTCACACATTGAGAACAGGCTAGAGCAGTTGCCTGACCACTTCCATATCGGTGTGAAAGATAAATAAGATCATTCACAACATCAGTCAGTTCATCTGATGTGATACTGTCCCCAGACTTATTAAGAAAACTTCTAAGCTTGGCCTTTAAAGCAGCGTCCGGTGATCCTTGAGAGGTATCAACTGATAAGTTTTGTAGGATTCGCCTCAGTTGAGATGCGCTGGGAAGTTGACCGTTCGAACTTAAATTCAAAAGCGAATTCCGAACGGAACTTTTTACTTTGTGGGCAGCGACACCCCTAATCCCCTTACGTGTTAGGAGTTCAGACAATCCTGAATCATTAACCAGGAGATCGATGACTTTGGAGGCCGCACCTGCATTAGCATGTTCCATAGGCAGGATCAGCAAACCAAAAAGTACAATAAAAGAAAGTAATGACCTCATAACTGAGCATCCTTTTTTTTGGTTGTTAGTATTAAACACACGACTACTTAACTGAGCTTTTCGGTCAAGAATCAAAAATCCTTAATCTAAATTGAACTTTTTAACGTAATTACTACCACTTACATGGCACTATGACGCCCATCCTCATGACGGACTAATTCAGTCCTGTTTTCATAAATGCTCGAAAATATTATGCCTAAGGAGCCCTTTTTGAAGTTCATATTGCTTTTGATTTTCACCGTATTAAGTACTCATCTTCATGCCCAGGAATCTGATTTCAACCCAAGATTGATTTCAGGACTAAAGTACGCCAACACAGATACTCAATATGAAGATAGATTTCCACTTGAAACAAAGGCCTTGCTCCCCGATCAAAATTCATTCAATGGTGGCTATAACCATCTTCTCAAACATGTCCTTCCTTCAATCTTCCAGGCCAACGCTGGATCATGCCTTTTCATGAGCCATACATCGGCCCTCGAAGTGCTTTATTCCTATTCATTTGGAAAACAGATTGATTTTTCTGAAAGATACTTGATGAACCTATCCACAGCAGGAATTGGTGATAATAGAATGTCTAACTGGAGAACTGATACTGTATATAGAGTCAATGAAACAGGTCAAATGCTGCAGCATCATCAATACCCTTTCACAATGGGTTGGTACAAGCTTGTTAATGGAAGCAAAGTAGCTGCGACTGAAGGTGAACCAGGAGCTTGGTACTCAGTTAAATTTAATTGGGTACTAGACAATAATAGAATCAATCAACCCGGTATAAGAATGCCTCGTCTAGAAAGAGAAATCCTCTTTGAAGACCAAGAACAAAATCAATGGAATGTAGGACAAGCTCCAGAAGATATTGTCAAAAGATTGAAAGATGCTTTTCAAAAAAGAAAGGCACCTATCGTAGTGATCTATAACCATACTGGCTTCTGGCATGCAGTCAATGTCGTAGGTTATAATGACAATGCAGACAGCGCAGGATGCCCTTTTGTATCAACTTATAAAGAAAAAATGGACAACAGGGCGGAACAAATCAGAGAAGAGGCAAGAGCTGCGACTGATCCAAAAGAGCGTAGAAGATTGGAAAGAAAGGCCGATGGGTTCAACAGTCGAGGAAAAGAAGTTCACGACAACTTCATGCGAGATGGAGGATGTCGAGGAAAAGGTGTCTTCTATGTCAGAGATTCTATCTACCCCGTCGAAAGCCAACCACTATATGATTACGATCCGACCAGACAGGGTGAAGAGGTTCATCTCAATGCACCTATCATTCTGAGAGAATATGAGTGGCTTGAACAAGTGGCCAATCATGCTTATCAGATTTATTTTGAATGATTGCCAATCGACTTAAAAAAAATTTAAAAAGCAGAAAACCATGGCTTAATGAAAGTATTGAGGCCTTTCGTCTCTATGACAGGGATATTCCTGAATATCCTTTTATCGTTGAAGTTTTTCAAAATCATGCAGTTGTCTGGAAAAAAACTGATGAGGCCATCGACAAAGGTAAAGAGCACCATTTTACAGAACTCCTAGAGGCCATTGAAGAAGTTCTTGCTATTGATAAAAGTCATATTCATATCAAAGAGAGAGCTCGTCAAACCGGTCTAGAACAGTATGAAAAACTTGGAAGAAAAGGAATTTCATTTACTATTAAAGAATTCAAGGCCCAATATCTGGTCAACCTAGATGATTATTTAGATACAGGACTTTTTCTGGATCACAGACCTTTAAGAAAAGAAATCCAAAAGCTTAATGGAAAGCTGGGAAAAACCATGCTTAACCTATTTTGCTATACGGCCAGTGTATCAGTCAGTGCTGCACTCGCAGGATACAAGACAACAAGTATAGATATGTCAAAAACATATCTTGAATGGGGAAAGAAGAATTTCGATCTCAATAACCTAAACTCTAATGAACATCTTTTCTTGAGAGAAGACGTTCTCGCATGGCTCAGAGATGAAAAACGAAAAGAAAAGTTTGATCTGATCTTTTTTGACCCACCAACTTTTTCAAATAGTAAAAAAATGGAAGAGACATTTGAAGTCGAAAAAGATCATGTATGGATGATCGAAGCATGTATGGCGATTCTTAATGAAGATGGTCTTCTCTATTTTTCCAATAATAAAAGAAAATTCAAGATGTCAGACACTCTTATATCGAGATATAACGTCGTCGATATAAGTGAAAAATCCATTCCACCTGATTTTCACGATCAAAAGATACATCATCTATACAAATTGAGACATAAGATATGAGTCCCTTTCTGGTCCTTGCCATTCTCTCTTTATGTGCCTTTGGAACATCAATTATTTCTGCGGTTGTAGGGATGGCCGGAGGAATTGTCCTCCTTTCCTTGATGACCTTTTTTCTCCCTCTACAAGTCATCATACCTGTTCATGGACTTGTTCAACTTATAAGCAATTCAACAAGGACATGGTTTTTAAGACAACACGTGGTGAAACCCGTGTTTTTCTGGTTTTGTGCGGGTCTACCCTTTGGTGCCCTGACCAGTACCTACATCATTAAAACAATCAAAGATCCGACACCTGGTTACGCCATGATTGCTCTTTTGATTTTTTACACTCTATTCAAACCAAAGAAACTTCCCCATCTGTCTATCCCATTTCCCGCATTTATTCTGCTCGGAGCATTGGTTGGCCTTCTTGGACCCTTAATTGGTGCGACTGGCCCATTTTTAGCACCTTTTTTCTTAAGAGATGATTTCAGTAAAGAAAACATTATCTCTACTAAAAGCTCCGTCCAAACGATGGGTCATTTGATCAAAGTTCCAGTCTTTTTATCTGTAGGATTTCCTTATATCGAGCACTCGGCAATGATCATCACCATGACCATCGCGGCTGTACTTGGAACAAAAGCAGGGGTCGAACTACTTGGGAAAATGCATGAAAAGACGTTTCGCCTTATCTTTAAAACGGCCCTCTTTGGCGCGGCCTTGAGGCTTCTCTACAAAATTTATTCGAGTATGGCCTGAGTTCACCTGTCTAAAAACTAGACAATCAAGTAACTCTAACCTCCTGAAATCATACCATTTTTTTGGCACCATCTGTGCTTTAAGTAAATGTGATGATGAAGACGCTCTTACTTCTATTCACAATACTTCAAACTCAGGCCTTCGCTAGTCCAGCGAAGTTTTATATGACCAGTTCGTTTTCCCGAAGTAAAAAAATATGGGGAACCTACAATCAATATAAAGAGAGTGTCATCAAGACAAATAGCAAAGGCAAAAAGGTCTACCGAAAATTCTACAATACGCCACTGGCAAATCTCGTCATAAAAAATGGTGAAGTTCATTTCATTAGACCCTTACACAGTGAAGGGAAAGTCAAATACCAAATCAAAAGTTTTCCTTATACAAGAGATAGGAAAAACAAAATATTTAAAATTGACCCAGAAGGAAGAAACGATGAACTCGTTCTTTTTTTCAAAGATAATCTTCAAGATTTAGTTAAAAATGATAAGCAAATCAAAAATATGAATGTAAAAGAACAGGATTTAGAAATTAAGTTTGCTGAATTTACCTGCTGGCAAAAAAGTGGGAAATTGCATTGTCAATTTCCCGTTACGATCAAACCTCTCGAGGAAGAAAATCCGAATCTCATTGAAGAGAAAATCACAAACAAACTTTCTGCCCCTGCACGTTAAGATGAACTTTTCCTTCACCCTTAGCGACAGAACCCATATCTAAATATTTTTCACCAAGACTCTCAAGTTCTTTTTTAACTTGTTCTGGCCGATTAGTAATGAGAACCATACCAATTCCCATGTTAAATGTCGTATAGAGTTCTTCTTTAGGTGTATCGAGTCTTTCTATCACATCTTGCATGAACCATGGTAGTTCATCTATTGATGGAACCTGATCGACTTTATAGTCGAAAGATTTATTGATTCTAGAAATATTGGTAAAACCACCGCCAGTGATATGTGCCATTCCTGTAAGAAGATCATCTTTAATGAGATTTTTTACTGCGTTCCAATAAATCTTTGTTGGTGTTAAGACACCTTTTTTAAGTTCAACTTCTTTGTCATCAATAAGTTTTCTGACCAAAGAAAAACCATTGCTATGAAAACCGCTCGAATATAGCCCAATCAGAGTATCACCTTCTGACACTTTCGTTCCATCTATAACTTTATCTTTCTTAACTTCTCCAACTGCAAAACCGGCCATATCATATTCACCGTCTGAATAGAGTCCAGGCATTTCTGCAGTCTCACCACCGATCAAAGCAGATTCACTTTGAAGACAACCATCAACAACGCCTTTCACCAAGGCTTCACTTGCTTCAACATCTAGCTTTCCACATGCCAGATAATCCATGAAAAAAAGTGGTGTTGCACCTGTGCACAATATGTCATTTACACACATGGCAACCAAATCTATTCCGACTGTATCATGAATTTCTAATTGCTGAGCTAGCAATACTTTCGTTCCAATACCATCAGTACCAGCGGCTAAATAACGATCTCCTTGTTCATAAAGGCAAGCAAAACCACCTACACCTTGATAAACTCGATCGCCATAAGTCTTTTGAACCATTTTTTTGATTCGATCGACTAATTCGTCGCCTTTTTCAATATCAACGCCTGAATCTTTATATGTTAGATTTTTTTTACTCATAATAAACTCTCAATGTCTAAAGTGTCTTTTTCCTGTAAAAACCATGGATATATCATTTTCATCACAGGCCTTGATGACTTCTTCATCTCTGATACTACCACCTGGCTGAATGATTTTCTTGATTCCATGTTCATTGGCCAAATCGATATTATCTCGAAACGGGAAAAAGGCATCACTAATCAGAACAGTTTCAGAAAGATCTGTGAAACCATTTTCATATGCCTTCTCTACTGCCTGTTTTGTAGAAACCAAACGATTTGGATTTCCCATCCCTGCACCAATCAGCATACAACAATTATCAACAGAGCTAACAAGTGAAATAGCATTACTTTTTAAATGTTTGGTAACGACTACACCAAAAGTTCTTAGGGTATTGTCGTCCTCCGAAAAAAGTTTTTTGGTAGTCGGTTGAAATTCTCTTTCCAAGAGAGTGTCTTCATCTTGAATAAGATAACCACCACATATCTTCCTTATCATTGGTGCCTTCATATGATCTGAAATCAAAGGTAGTTCCAGAAGCCTGAGATTTTTCTTTTTTGAAAACTTATCCAAGGCATCTTTAGTAAACGAAGGTGCTAGAATTACTTCAACAAACTTATCAGAAATCCATTGCGCTTCTTGAAGAGTGACTTGTTGACCAAAAGCAATAATGCTTCCAAATGCAGAGACAGGGTCACCTGCCCATGCTTTTTCTAAGGCATTCAAAGAATTATGCGCGAGAGCGGCACCACAAGGGTTGGCATGCTTGATTATTACACAACTCGCTGTATGTCCGGTTTCTTCTTTAACAGTTTCCAGATCAAGTGCACACCTCCAAGCGGCATCAGCATCCATAAGATTATTAAAGCTGAGTTCTTTCCCTTGAATAGGCATTGCCTTGGCCAAAGAATTTTCTTGATCCGCAACAACTTTAGCCGACTGATGAGGATTCTCACCATATCTGAGTGTCGTAGCGTCAGTAAGATCAATATGAAGCATCGGGGTCTCAAGAGAACTTTTCTCAAAAAATGTTTTAGTGATCATTGAGTCATATTCAGCCGTATGCCTAAACGCTTCAAGCGCAAATGCTTTACGTGAATCAAAGGTTACATGTTGTTGATCACTTAATTCTTCGATAAAAGCACCGTACTGTTCAGGATTGGTCATTGTGCACACATATTCAAAGTTTTTAGCAGCGGCCCTGATCATGGTTGGACCTCCGATATCAATATTTTCAATCAAGATATTCCATTCACTATTGTTTTCAGCTGCCTTTTTAAATGGATAGAGATTACAAACAACCAAATCAATAGGTTGAATCCCAAGCTCAGCAGCCTGTTTGATATCTCCTTCATGATTTCGTCTAAAAAGAAGTGCTGATGAAATTTGGAAGCTCAAAGTTTTCATACGACCATCGAAGGCCTCTGGATTACCAGTTATATTCTCAACTGGCGTTACAGGAATTCCTAATCCTTCAATATATTTACGTGTTCCACCTGAAGAAATGATTTCTGTACCATTGTCATGGAGAGATCTGGCCAAGACATCAATTCCTGTTTTATCAGAAACACTGAGAAGGGCCCTTTTGATTTGTAAGTTGTGGGTGTTCAAAGTCATTATAATCTCACTTGTAATAAGCTATCGCATTTTCAAATATTTTCATGGCAGCTGTCTTATCCCATGGATTTGAACTTCTAATTCTTGAAGTTGCTTCATACAAAGCCGCCTCAGGGTGAGGCATCATTCCAAGCACAGTTCCTTCGGCATTACAAAGACCAGCTATTTTTTTATAACTACCATTAATATCTGTGGTGTACTCAAAAACAATTTGACCGTTTTCTTTTAGTTCTTGATAAATCTCATCTTCTTTACCTGCAGAGAAAACGATTCTCCCTTCACCATGTCTGGCTGGAAGCTCCAAGGATTCAATTCCTTTTGTCCAAATACACTTTTCAGTTTTAACATTCATTCCGACCCATTTATTAAGAAACTGTCCATGATTATTGGGTGCAAGTGCAACAGTGCGATTTTTCTTATGATTTGGGAGAAGACCTAATTTAGTTAAAACCTGAAAACCATTACATATACCAATCACAAGTTTTCCATCTTCAACAAAACGGTGAAACTGCTCCAAAAGTCCGTGTTTGATTTTGGTGGCCAAAACTTGACCAGAACCTAGTTCATCTCCAAAACTGAAGCCACCGGGGAACGCCATTCCTTGAAAACTTTCAAGGATTGAAGGGTTTTCCAAAAGTTTATTAACGTGAATTATTTGTGCTTTTCCACCTGCTTGCTCGAAGGCGAAAGCTGTTTCTCTTTCACAGTTGATTCCATCACCTGATAATATCAAGAAGTTTGCTTGACTCATTACAGACCTCCCTCAAATGCAGACTTCCAAGCAGACTTGAGGTCTGAAACTTTGATACTTGTCAAAAGTTCTCCGTTGTTCACTAATTTGAACTGCGGATGGAAAACAACGGAACCAATTCTTTCGAATGGAATTCCTTGCATATGTTCCTCAAATTTTTCTACTTCATTACTTGAAATTGAAACAATGAATCTCCCTGTACCTTCACCATAAAGATTCAATAAAGATGTGTTCATATCAAGTTCTACTCCAAGATCGTTTCCAAAACAGCTTTCTGCAACGGCCGTCATGACTCCTCCATCAGAAACATCATGACAGGACTTGAGTAATCCAGTTTTGATGGCCGAATGTATCTTCCTAAAGACAGTCATATTCAGTTTCTCATCAACTGGAGCAGGTGCTGAGATATCAGTCATTTTCCAAATATCAGCGAATTCACTTCCAGCAAATGAAAGCTTATCTGGACCAACAACATATATCTGATCACCTTCATTTTTGAATTCACTAGAAACCGTACAATTGATATCGGCCTTGGCCATCGCTGTGATCAAGAGCGTGGGAAGAATCGAAATCCTCAAAGGATCACCTTTTTTGTTCTTACCTTTGAAATCATTTTTCATGGAGTCTTTTCCACTCACCAAAGGTGCCCCGTAAGCAACGGTGATGTCGTAAAGACCTTCACAAGTTTTTACCAATTGGGCAAGTTTGATATCACCATCAGGGTTCCCCTCACTTTTAACAGGATCCGGCCAACAAAAATTATCAAGCATACAACAAGTGTCTGGATCTCCACCATTGGCGACGACATTTCTCATGGCCTCATCTACAGCGTACTTTGCCATCAGGTATGGATCCCAAGGTGAAATTCTTTGCGCCATACCACAGGCAACACTGATGGCATTTGTATCTTCTCCACCATGTGGTTTAAGCCAAATTACACCACTGTCATTAACACCTGATTGAGACTTTCCAGTAAATGGTTTGATATGAGTAGCGCCTTTTACTTCATGGTCATATTGTCTAACCCATGATTCTTTACTGGCCACATTTGGAGAGGCCAAGAGCTTTTTTAGTATTTCTTCGTGTTCAAGTTGGTCTGAAAATTGTGATCTGGTTTCCTCACCTAGCCAGGATTCATACATGACTGGTCCATCCCATTTTGCTTCTAGCTTCATTGAAGGAAGACTTTCATGAAGAAATTCGAGATCGAGAAGTGCAACAGGATTATTTTTATAAGTTACTTTGAGATAACCTGAATCATTAAATTCCCCAAGACAAACCGCCGAAACATTGTACTGTTCAGCGAGAGCCGAGAAAGCATCGGCCTTACTGGCAGGAACGGCAAAACTCATCCTCTCTTGTGATTCACTAATCATGATTTCATATGGCAGCAAGCCAGGATACTTTAATGGGCAATTAGAAAGCTCTATTTCTGCACCATTGGTCATGGTGGCCATCTCACCAATACTCGAACTGATTCCACCAGCTCCATTATCTGTAAGACCTGAATAAAGGCATTGCTCTCTTGCCTCTATAAGGAAATCTGTAACCCGTCTTTGAGTGAGCGGATCACCAATTTGAACCGCCGTAGAGGGTGAATTTTCATCTAGCTCCAAAGAACTCATGGTTGCACCATGAATTCCATCAGCACCTACTGCGCCACCGACAACAAAGATCTTATCACCGGTTTTGACATATTTTTCGAAAGCATCGCGACCATCATTTAACTTCTGAGGCATAACTCCGACTGTCCCACAATATACAAGCGGCTTTCCAGCGTAAGATTCATTGAAAAAGATGGCTCCGTTCACTGTCGGAATACCACTTTTATTTCCACCGTCTTCTATCCCTTTATGAACTCCCTCTAGGAGTCTCATTGGTTTAAGAAGTCCATCTGGCATTTTTTCTTCATGACCTTTTAGCGGCCATTTTGGATCGGCAAAACAGAACACATCTGTATTAGCGACAGGCATTGCACCCATGCCCGTTCCGAGAATATCGCGATTGACACCGAGGATACCAGTGAGGGCCCCGCCGTATGGATCGAGAGCAGAAGGAGAATTGTGAGTTTCCACTTTGATACAAAGATCAACCTTTTCATCAAAGCGAACAATACCAGCATTATCTTTAAAAACAGATTTTAGCCACGGAAGCTTTCTTTCATTCTCAATACGAGTCGTGGCACCTTTAACAAAAGTTTTATAGAGAGATTTGATTTCTCTTTTCTCTCCATTTTCGTCAATCGTGATATCTGCAGAAAA